>CAZCXB010000012.1:0-20697 GCA_964502485.1 uncultured Muribaculaceae bacterium
GACCCAAGGTTGTCAGGGCGAGCGCAACAGATATTCCTGCTTTTTTTATAAACATGACAATTGAGAATGCAAGCTCCCAAAGATTTCTTGAGTTGAGCCGCTTTGCATCCGATGTTATAGCCAAAAGAGTTGAGCAACTGCAGGAGGTTGCCCTTGTTGATATGAGCGGTCTTTTACTTCCCGAGATTCTTATTATACCTTACACTCAAAAAAACACAGCTCTCGGGATTACAGAGAGTACTCTGATAAATGCAATAAACACAAACAATCAGCAGCTTGGTAACATCTCTATAAAAGATGGTCACTATCAGTGGGATATTCGGTTTATGTCCGAAATCAGGAGTAAAGAGGATATTGAGAACATTGATCTTAACATAAATGGGAGGGTATTTAAATTTAAGGAGCTTGCAAAGGTCACCGAACAACCGAGAAGAGCCAAAGGGGTTGTGAGGTCAGACGGTGATCAGGCAATAAGTGTTGCCGTTATAAAGCAGTCAGATGCAAGGATGTCAGATCTAAAGAGCTCCCTTAAGGTGTTGATGGATAGTTTTGAGGCGGAGTATCCCGATATTAAGTTCAAAATCACAAGAGATCAGACACAACTTCTTGACTATTCAATCTCAAACCTGAGAAACAACATATTTCTTGGTGCATTCTTGGCCTGTTTTGTTATCTTTCTCTTTCTTAAAGACTTCCGATCTCCTTTATTGGTAACAATAACAATACCTCTATCACTTATTGTCTCTCTTCTCTTCTTTTTTGTAGCCGGAATATCCATAAATATAATATCTCTCTCCGGCCTTATTCTGGGAATAGGTATGATGGTAGATAACTCCATAATTGTAATAGATAACATAACTCAGTTGAGAGAGAGGGGTCTGGAGCTTAGAGATGCAGTAGTTAAGGGGGTCGGAGAGGTCTTCTCACCTATGCTCAGCTCTGTGTTAACAACCTGCTCAGTTTTTCTTCCGCTTATTTTTCTTAGTGGAATTGCCGGTGCACTCTTTTACGATCAGGCAATGGCTGTAACTATCGGACTCTTCTCATCACTTATAGTTGCAGTAATTGTGATTCCTGTTTACTACTATCTCTTCTACAAGAACAGAAAAGGGAGAGGCGAGAACAGAATACTCTCAAAGATCCACATTCTTGACTATCATTCGTTTTATGAGAGATCGCTAAAATGGGTATTCAGGCACCAAAAACTGGTATGGTTCCTCTTTATTATAATAGTTCCTCTTACAGTTCTTCTCTATGGAGTAATAGACAAGTCCAAACTCCCTCCGGTTACCCATGACGATACAATTCTCTATATAGACTGGAACCAGCCGCTCAACCCAACAGAGAGTGACAGGCGAATGGAGCAGGTTACACAAGCTGCCTCTGAGATGATCTCTCATAAGAGTACATATATTGCAAACCAGCAATTTATTCTCTCCCATACACCCGAGATGAGCCAGTCGGAGGCAATTGCCTATATAAGAGCAAATAAAGCAGAAGAGATAGAGGCTGTTGAGAGGTTAATAGGTGAGGCGGTGAGGGTAAATTATCCCATGGCCACATACCGCTTTACAATGGCAGACAATATCTTCAATATGATCTTTTCCGATAAGGAGTATAACCTCATTGCAAAGATAATCGGAAAGGAGAATAGACCTCCCGATCCTGATAAGCTCAATCTTTTCCTTGAGAAGGTATCAAAAGAGATCCCGACTCTCCATATTGAGCCGGTTCTTTGGCAGGAGCAGATACTACTGGTAACAAGAGCGGAGATGATGTCACTGTACAGAGTTGATCATCGTAGTATACACAATGTTATTAAGAGTGCAGCGCGAGAGAGCGGACTCTTTTCGATCAGCCACGGAACCTATTCGATTCCAATTATAATGGGTGATGAGAAGAGCTTTGACAGCGATATATCTGCTCTGTTTGTCAAGAACTCGGAGGGGATGGAGATTCCTTTGAATCTACTTCTCAAAGAGGGGCGTGTAAGGGATTTTAAGAGCGTAATCTCCGGGAGTGAAGGAGATTACTACCCATTGAATCTTAAAGTAGAGGATAGAGATGTAAAAGAGACAATAAGCAGAATTGAGAAGTTAGCCAAAGCGGATGGCAACTTTGATACCCTGTTTGCGGGGAGTTACTTCTCGAACAGAGAGCTGATACGTGAACTTGTAATAATACTTACTATAGCTCTCTTGTTACTCTTTTTTATTTTGGCTGCACAATTTGAATCTCTTATTCAGCCATTTATCATATTATCTGAGGTCGTTGTAGATATTTTCGGGGCAATGGTGTTCCTGTGGATTTTCGGTTCCGGTCTCAATCTTATGTCTATGATTGGGATAGTTGTTATGAGTGGAATCATTATTAATGACTCCATACTAAAGGTGGATACCATAAACCGACTCAGAAGAGAGGGGTACTCGCTCCTCAGGGCAATTATGACCGGAGGTGCGAGAAGACTTAAACCAATTATTATGACAAGTATGACTACTATACTTGCTATAGCCCCATTTCTTGTAAGGGGAGATATGGGCTCTGATCTTCAGTACCCTCTATCTCTTGCTCTTATAGGGGGGATGATCGTAGGAACAATAGTAAGTATATTTTTTATTCCTGTCTTTTACTACAACATCTATAAAAAGAGGAGCAGATGAGAATACCGCCATTTTCCGTTATACTGATATTCGTAGTTCTGGTTATTGTAGGTGCCGGTATTGCCCCTCTTTTAAGTCTTCAATACAGCCCCACAGTAAAGAGCAAGAGCTTGACAGTCTCTTACAGTTGGCCCGGAGCCTCTGCAAGAGTAATTGAATCTGAGGTTACATCAAAACTTGAAGGTATAATCTCAACTATATCCGGTATTAATGAGGTAAGCTCAACCTCATCTAAAGATAGAGGAAACATCAGGGTCTCTTTAAAACCTGATGCCGATATAGAGTCAATCAAATTTGAACTCACCTCACATATCAGAAGAGTCTACACTAAGTTCCCCTCCGGTGTTACATTCCCGATGATATCGGCTCGTGCTCCGGCACCTCAATTCCGATCTCCATATTCATCACAATCCTCAACAGAGGCCAGACCTGTCTTAACATATACGATTAACTCTGCAATGTCTCCTCTCAAGATCTATGAGTATACTCAGGACAATATAGTTAAAGAGTTATCACTAATCCCGGGACTTGGGGGAGCCGATTTAGCCGGAGCAACATCTTATGTCTATGAAATAGAGTATAATACAGAGTATATAACCAAACTCGGTGTTACAACGTCAGATATCACAGAGGCAATTGGTAATAACTCCGGCCGGGAGTCAATTATCGGCAATAGGGATGGTATTGCTATAGTTCTTAAAAGCGAGGGGGGTGATGAACCCCTAAGTGAGGTACATGTAAAGACTGTTAACGACAGAGTTATACGTTTAAAGGATATTGCACAGATCAACCTGCGGGAGAAGATGCCCGAGAGTTACAGCAGAATTAACGGCCTTAATACAATTAATCTATCCATTAAGGCAGAGAGGGGTGCAAACAACCTGGAGCTTATCAAGGCAGTAAAGTTGAAGATGAAGGAGCTTGAGAGTCGTTTTCCTCCTGATTTTTCTGCAATCATTGTCTCCGATCAATCGACCGAAATAAAGGGAGAGATCAATAAGATTCTACGAAGAACAATACTGTCAATAATTATTCTTCTGGTGTTTGTCTATGTTGTAAGCAGAAGTACAAGATATCTTGCTATAATCTCTGTAACCCTGGCAGCCAATATCTTTATTGCATTTATCTTCTACTATATATTTAAATTAGAGATTCATATATACTCCTTAGCCGGAATTACAGTCTCACTTGGGATAATAATTGACACCTCAATTATCATGATATCCCACTATGGATACTACAGAAATCTCAAAGCATTTATAGCAATCCTTGCCGCACTGCTCACAACAATTGGAGCTCTGGCAGTTGTTTTTCTTCTTCCCGAATCGGAGAAGAATATTCTTCTGGAGTTTGCAGCTGTGATAATTATCAACCTTACAGTCTCAATGGCAATAGCTATTCTCTTTATTCCTGCATTGATAGATACTTTCCCGATTAAGGGTGTAAGCTCTGCTAAGAGTATTAAGAGGGCCAGAGGGGTAGTTAAATTCAACAATCTATACTACCGTTACATTAGCTTTGCCAGAGGACATAAGTGGATATTTATCCTATTGATAGTTCTGGGATTTGGAATTCCTGTCAATCTGTTGCCGGCAAAATATCAGAAAGAGGAGAATAGTTTTCATAAGGTGTACAATAAAACCTTTGGAAGCCAGTTTTACCAAAGCAAACTAAAGGGGATTGTAGAGAAGAGTCTGGGAGGTTCTTTAAGACTTTTCAATAAAAACAAGGGTTTTGGAGGCTTTTACAGAGAGCCGGGCAGAAAGGAGTTGTCTATATCTGCCTCTCTGCCCGATGGCTCCACAATTCAGCAATTAAATGATATTGTTACTCATATGGAGAACTATCTCACCCTTTTTCCTGAGATTGACATCTTCTATACAAATATCAACTCATACAACAACGCCTCAATAAGGGTTACCTTCAAGGAGGAGTTTGACAACACCGCATTTCCTCTGATGCTAAAGAGTAGTGTAATCTCAAAAGCGATAGATTTTGGTGGTGCCAACTGGATGGTATCCGGGATTGACGATCAGTATTTCAATAATAATGTGAGTGGATCGGAATCGAGAAGCAGTAGGCTTGAGATTAGAGGTTACAACTATGATATGCTCTATGGTTACTGTTTGGAGTCAGCTGCCGAGCTATCAAAAAATCAACGGGTAAGTGGTGCAGAGGTCGCCTCCGTCTCCGGATGGGGAAGGGGGCTTGGGAGAAATGAGTACTTTATTGACTTTGATAAAGGGAAGCTGGCAGCACTCAATATCAGTCCGGAGAGTGTATACTCTGCTCTAAACAGAAAACTGGCATCAACGAGTGCCTCTTCAGTCAAGGGTGAGGGAGATCAGATTATCTATGTTAATGTAATTTCTGATGAGAAGAGCACTTTTGATGTATGGAATCTGAGAAATGAGTACCTTGATATTGGCGGACGTAAAATAAGATTCTCCGATGTTGGGAGGATTGATATGCGAAGAACAGGAAATGAGATACATAAAAAGAATCAACAATATATTTTAAGCGTTGCCTACGATATGATCGGCCCATTTGAGCTGGCTAATAGATTAAGAGATAGGGAGATAAAAAGATTGAACGAGGAGGTATTACCTTTAGGTTTTGTTGCCGGAAATGAGAGGTGGGACTACTTTATGCAAAACTCTACATACTTTTGGTTAATCCTCATCATAATCTCTATAATTTTCCTGATATGTGCAATTCTGTTCGAGTCTCTTACTCAGCCGTTGATAATTATTGTACTTATTCCGATATCTTTTATAGGGCTCTTTCTAACCTTCTATTTTACAAAATATCCATTTGATCAGGGTGGCTTTGCATCACTTATTATGTTGAGCGGAATATCGGTAAATGCAGGAATATATATAATTAATCAGTACAATCTTATTAAAAGATTCAGCAGAAGAGGCAGAATATCTCCAATATCAACCTATATTAAGGCGTATAACCATAAGATTATTCCCATAATTCTCACCATAGTATCTACAATATTAGGGCTTGCTCCATTTCTTACCGATGGTAAAAATGAGGTCTTCTGGTTCTCCTTTGCAGTCGGAACCATGGGTGGACTTCTCTTCTCTGTAATAGGAATAGTCTTTATACTGCCTGTTTGGGGACGACGAAACTTTTAGGCAGCACTCTCTCTCCTTAGACGATATCCGACACCTCGGATATTCTCAATGATTAGCATTGTATCGGAGAGTTTTCTCCGTAGGTTTGAGGCTAAAGCCTCAAGCGTCCTTTTTGTATCGATATCTTTGCCTTCCCAGATATTTATGGCCAGATCTCCATTTTTGCATACCTGGTCAAAGTTCTGGCATAGCTGCTGTAACAGTCTGTTCTCATTGTCGGAGAGGGTAATAGCAGAGCTGTCCGGCCTAAATAGACATCTGTCATCGGGACAGTAGTTAAGTGAGCCAAGTGTATAGATATCGTTGTTCTTAGTAGAGATAAGAAGACACTTCTGAACTCTAATCAACAACTCTCTTAGTCCGAAAGGCTTCTTTAGATAGTCGCTGCAGCCTATCTCGAATCCGTTGGCCACACTGCTGTCGTCACTGATTGATGTAATAAAAACAATAGGTATGTTCTTATCTACATTACGTATCAATCTTGCAAGCTCAAAACCGTCAATTTCCGGCATATTGACATCAAAAAGGAGGAGATCAGGACGGAACTTATGGTATTGTTCAAGAGCTGTCCTCCCATCGTTGACAAACATCATCTCATATCCGTTCATCTTAAGGAATTCACACATTGCATATCCGAAATTTACCTCGTCATCTGCCAATAGAACTCTCTGTGCCATATTCGTCATTTTTTATAGATAGTATAAATTTACTTCCAACACCAACTTCACTCACCAGCTCAATTTTACCCTTATGAGCCTTAACAACCCACATTACATAGGTAAGACCGAGACCGAAACCCTTACCTTTCTGAGAGTGCTCACGTTTGCTCACCCTGTAGAACTTCTCGAACACCTTGGACTGCTCCTCTTTAGGGATACCGATACCATTATCCTCTACTGTAATCTTATAGACTTTTCCCGACGGAGCAGCTGATACTTTTATAATTACAGGATCGTTTGAATACTTTATTGCATTGTCTATAAGATTGCCTATCGCATTGGTAATATGCATCTTGTCGCCAAAAACCATCTCTTTACCCGGCTCAACAAAGGAGGATAGCTTTACAACCTTTCTTGAGTCAATATTGTGTCTTACTATATGAGGCTCAATTGCTTCGTTAATATCAAAAGATGCTTTATTGAGAGCAGTCTGACGTTTTTCGAATTTATTTATATCCAATATTTTCTCTATCAGGCCGTTAAGAAAGTTTAGCTGATCCTTTGCCTTGCCCAGAAAGTATTTTGCGTTCTCACCCTCGCTCATCTCTCCAACCTCCAGGTTAGTTATTGAGGATTGAAGCGGAGAACGGAGTTCATGTGTAAGGAAGTGGGTGATGTTCTCCTTAACCTTGGCAAGTGAGACCTGCTTGTAGAGCATTCTTGTCTGCATTATTATACTAAAGAGAATGAATATTGTTACAATGAGAGAGAGTATAAGAATAGTGAGAAGATCTCCTTTGAATACAGAGCGGGGATAGAATATCTGTGCAGTAATGACAAGATCCTTTGAGACTGTAAGAGGGACCACCTTTTCGAAAGATGGATTAAAAAAGAGGATATTTGTCTTAAAGTGGTGCGAACTTACACTCTTTACCGTATCGGGGGTTGTATATACAAGAGAAAAACCGCTATTAATCGAGGCCTCATTTAGTAATTTGGAGAAGTAAACCGAAAGTGTATCGAGGTTAAGTGGGTAGTCATCTTTGTAGATCTCCTGCAGCGCCTCCTCTAAAGTTACCTTAGTAAAATTTTGATTTTCGTCTTTTACTCTTAAAGGCTGAGAATCACTTTCAGAAGAATTTGAGTTATTTTCGTAACTATTTGAGATAATTACCTGAAAATTTCTGTTGCTGCTTACCATTTGTAATCTGCTCTGAAGCTCCTGGTTTATTGCGTCCTTTAGGATAAAATCAGTACGTGTTCTTATCTCATTTTTCTCATTTTCAATGATTCTCAATAGCCACACCCCCTGTAGCGAGAGTAAGAAGAGGATTGCAACGATAGAAAAAGTGAGTGATCTGTTTACCATTTTGAGTTATTTATGAGCATTTATTGAGCATTCCATGTGCAAATCTACGAAATTTTATTAATTTATTTGTAGTGCAAAACAACAACAACAACAACAAAAACATTTAAAAACAAAAAGTCATGAAAACAGGATTTGAAAAACTTAATGACCAAGAGATGATCAACGTAGTAGGCGGTGAAAGAGTAAGAGTATTAGAAATTACAGACAAAGACGGAAACGTAATCTACATTATTGTAAAGGAAGGAACCCCTAGAGACGAGGATGGAGAGAACACCAACCCTTGAGAATAATTGAGACTTTCCTCATAACTTGCTGAAAATCAGTAGTTATATTTTTACCGACATAATTTTTCATTATGTTTGTAGTGGTTATTGACTCATAAATGAGCTGAATTTTGAAGACCTTTAAATACTTTTCACAGTTAGACGCAACAGATTGTGGTCCGGCAGCGTTACGGATGGTTGCCCTCCACTACGGACGTCACTATAGCATGGAGAGTCTCAGAGAGCTTTGTGAGAAGGGAAAGTCAGGAGTTAACCTTTTTGGGATTAGCAAGGCGGCTGAGGCAAAAGGATTTCGCACACTTGGAGCAAGACTCACATTTGATGAACTTTGCAAAGGGACACTACCAGCAATTGTTCACTGGAATCAAAATCACTTTGTGGTGCTATACCATATAGCCTTAAAAAGAGGCAAGAGAGTGATGTATATTGCAGATCCGGGAACAGGAAAAGTAAAACTTACCGAGCAGGAGTTTATGAAATCCTGGTTCAGTACAGTTTCCGAGGGTGAGGGGAGAGGAATTGCTCTTTTTTTGGAGCCAACACCAAAGTTCTATGAAGAGGATGGAGATAAGATTGATCCGAGAGGTTTTCGCTTCTTGTTCTCATATCTAAAGCCACATAGAAAACTAATTATACAACTAATAGCAGGTCTGCTGACAGGTAGCATAATACAGCTGATCTTCCCATTTCTGACCCAGAGTATCGTAGATATAGGTATAGGGACACGGGACATAAACTTTATATGGCTAATACTTATGGCCCAGTTAATGCTCACACTGAGTGCCGCTACAGTTGATTTTATCCGGGGATGGATTCTTCTTCACCTGGGTACAAAGATAAATATATCACTTATCTCAGATTTTCTCAGTAAGCTTATGCGTCTCCCGATCGGCTTCTTCGATTCGCGGATGACAGGAGATCTTCTCCAGAGAATAAATGATCATAAAAGAATTCAGAATTTCCTCACAGGGTCTTCACTTACAGTGCTTTTCTCCCTGTTTAATATATTAATATTCGGTGCAGTACTTCTCTACTACAGCTTAACAATATTCTCTGTATTTATGCTCGCATCTGCCCTATATGCAGGGTGGGTCCTTCTTTTTATGAAGCGACGCAGAGAGTTGGATAACAGGACATTTACTCAAAACGCAGCAAATCAAAGCTCTATAATACAACTTATTGCCGGAATGCAGGAGATTAAGCTTAACTCATGCGAAGAGCAGAAGAGATGGGAGTGGGAGCACATTCAGGCAAAGCTTTTCAAGCTTAATATCAAGGGACTTGCTCTTGGTCAGTACCAGGAGGCAGGAGGAACATTGATAAACCAGCTTAAAAATATATTTATCACCGTGCTTGCAGCCGGGTCAGTAATAAACGGAGAGCTTACACTTGGTATGATGCTCTCTGTTCAATATATAATAGGACAACTTAACTCTCCGATCTCTAATATTATAGGCTTTATCCGTACATCTCAGGATGCAAGGATGAGTCTTGAAAGACTTGCAGAGGTTCAGGAGAAGAACGACGAGGAGAGCCCCGACCAGCCACTTCTATCAGATATCCCCATATCCAATTCAATCACTCTGGATAATCTCTCATTTCGGTATGAGGGAGCGGGCTCTCCTTTTGTTTTAAAAAATATAAATCTCACAATTCCAAGTGGAAAGATCACAGCAATTGTAGGAATGAGCGGAAGCGGAAAGACAACACTTATTAAGCTGTTGCTTGGTTTCTACAAGCCCGCTACAGGCGATATTCTCTATGGAGAGCATAACCTCTCATCTATAAGTATGAGCAGATGGAGACAACGTTGTGGAGTTGTGATGCAGGATGGGTACATCTTTTCTGATACTATAGCAAGAAATATAGCTCCGGGAGAGGAGTTTATAGATAAGGAGAGATTAAAAAAGGCAGTCGGGATTGCCAATATTCGTGAATTTGCCGAGTCTTTACCCCTTGGGTATAATACAAGGATAGGGCAGGAGGGTCTTGGCCTGAGTCAGGGTCAGAAGCAGAGAATCCTTATTGCAAGATCGGTTTATAAAGATCCCGAACTAATAATATTTGACGAAGCCACTAATGCTCTGGATGCGAAAAACGAGAGAGACATCATGTCTAATCTTGAGGAGTTTTTCAAAGGCCGTACTGTTGTTGTTGTTGCGCACCGCCTGAGCACCGTAAAGAATGCCGATAATATTGTTGTACTCGATAAGGGTATGATTATAGAGCAAGGCACGCATGAAGAGCTGGTGGCCGGAGGTAATGTCTATTATGAACTAGTTAAAAACCAGCTTTATGTCTGATGAACGTGATTTTGAGATAAGATCAGATGAGGTTAATGACATTCTCTCCAAAACACCATCCTGGATGGTGAGAACAGGGAGTCTGCTTATGGCGGCAGTACTCTCTCTTATTATTGCAGGATCTGCACTTTTCAGCTATCCCGATATAATAAGCGCTCCGGTGATAATAACATCTGCAAATCTCCCGGCGAATCTTATTGCACGGAGAGCGGGGAGAATTCAGATCATCATTACTGCAGACAGAAGCAATGTCTTGAAAGGAGATGTAATTGCTATGCTTGAGAATCCGGCCTCCTATCCGGACTATTTAATTGCAAAGGAGTTATCAATGGGTTTATTGGACAGCTCGGTCAATCTTTCGGAGAAACTGTTGCTGGGAGAGCTTCAGGAGCCGTATAACCAATTGGTAAAATCTGTAAAAGAGTATAGGGAGTTTCTCTCTCTTAACTACCATGGCAGAATGATATCCTCTGTTAAGAGAGAGACTGATGCAAAAAGGGTGCAGATAAGGAACTCTCAGAACAGGGAGATAACAGCACTTGAACAATATCAGATTGCCGAGAGTATCTATAAGAGAGAGAGCTCATTATATCAGCAAAGAGCAATATCACAACAGGAGTACGAAAAGGGGAAAAGCGCTTTTTTGTCTGTAAAGCAGCTTTTGGAGGGTATCAGAGATGAGGTTGGGAAGAATAGGATTGAGGTGATAAAAGGGGAGCAGACCATTCTCAATCTTGAGATGGAGAGAGAGGAGTTGATTAATGCCCACAAAAGATCGATAGAGCAATCTCTCGCTACATTCAACTCCCGGCTCAGTGAGTGGGAACAGACAAATCTCTTTATCAGTCCGGTAGATGGTGTGGTATCTTTTACCAGGTATTGGCAGGAGAACCAGAATGTTATAGCCGGAGATGTGGTTTTTACTGTTATACCTTTAGAGGAGGCAACTATTACGGGAAAGCTGTTTATCCCTACAAACGGAGCGGGAAAGGTTAAGCCCGGGCAGAAGATAAACGTAAAACTGGATGGTTATCCCTATGGAGTACGGTATGGTTGAAGCGATTGTAAAGAGCATCTCTATGTTGCCTGCAACAATTGGAAACGAGAGGGTCTATATTGTGGAGACCGAATTCCGGAGTGGGTTAAAAACAAGTTATGCTGTAGATATTGACTTTACCGGAGAGCTGCATGGTGTCGGCGAGATTATTACAGAGAGAGCATCCCTTCTAAGACGAGTTTTTTATCCGGTCAAGCATATGTTTAAAAATAATTTTTAAGAGTGTTTTATTTGTATTACATTTGTCCCATGGCCGGATTCCTGAGATATATACTTTCAATTCTGTTAATCTCTGTGTACTCTCTTACAAGTACCGGATTCGGAATTCATAAGTGCTCATTGGATGGATCTGCGGAGGTTCTGATTGTGGGAAGTGACAGGAGTTGCGAAGAGATTCATGACCACTGCCAGTGTAATTCAGAGGGGTGTTCCTCTCATAAACATGATGGTGAGTGTTGCAAAACAGAGTTACATCATCTTGATCTTGATTACGATATAGTTAAAAGCGGAACAGAGATTTCACCTTTGCCATCGGAGAGTATCGATTATTTACAAATCAGCTGGTTATCTTCTTCATTTTCAAATTCCGGCTTTGGTTACAAATATAAAGAGGTACGTCACGGTCCCGATATACCTCTCACTCCGGATTATCTTTCATTAATATCTCAGTGGAGATTGTAGGATGTTGAAATTAAGATCTTTGTAAAATACATAGATCTCTATTTTCAATTATTTTCAACAATCATTATTGAGTTAATTATGAATTATAAAGGATTTATATTATTTCTGATATTTATATCATCTGCGGCAATATCTTCTACAGCTCAAACAGTAAGCGGTACTGTCCGTGTAAATAGGCATGATGGTTCTGTAGAGCCAATGCCTTATGCTTCTGTATATTGGCTGGAAGGTAAAACTGCACTTCAATCTGACGATAAGGGTCGATTCTCCTTTGACAGAAAGAGGAGTGACACCGTTTCTCTGATTGCAACGTTTGTGGGGCATACCCGTGACACAATTATTCTCGGTAAAGGGGAGTCAAGAGCAGATTTTCTGATTAAAGAGGGAGAAGAGCTTGCTGCTGCAAGAGTGGTTCACAGACAGCAAGGCAACTATATCTCTAAGGTTGCGCCTGTTAAAACAGAGGTAATAACTGCAGCAGGGCTTTGTAAAATGGCGTGTTGTAATCTGGCAGAGAGTTTTGAGAACTCGGCGAGTGTAACAGTAGGCTACTCAGATGCAATTACAGGTGCGCGTCAGATAAGGTTACTTGGACTCTCCGGAATTTATATGCAGATGCTGGATGAGAATAGACCTGTGATGAGAGGAATTTCATCTCCGTTTGGGCTCTCATATGTGCCGGGACAGTGGCTTGAGAGTATTCAGATTGCCAAAGGGCCCTCATCCGTTATAAATGGTGTTGAGGCAATTACAGGCCAGATTAACCTTGAACACAGAAAACCAACCACCGAAGAGCCACTGTTTCTGAATCTCTTTTTGAGTAATACGCTCAGAACCGAGGCAAATGTGGTCTCCTCACTTCAGCTTAACGATAAGTGGAGCACAGTAACACTTGCTCACTTCTCAACAGACCCATCAAATCATGACGGCAATCACGACGGTTTTAGGGATGAACCACAAAGCATGCAATTTAATATATCTAACCGATGGTTATATTTGGCAGAGAACGGATTACAAGTTAGATTCGGATTCAAGGCCCTAAGCGACGACAGAGTTGCGGGAGAGACAGCGTACAAGAGAGGGATGACCAGAACGTATGATGTTTGGGGTTCTAATATCAAAAATCAAGGGGTTAACAGCTATTTCAAGATTGGAGTGCCGCTAAGTCCCGGGAATAAGCAGAACATTGCTGCAGTTATTGACTACTCATACCATACACTAAACTCGTTCTTTGGGGTAAAAGATTACGATGCAAAACAGAACTCCCTTTTTGGGAACCTGATATTTCAGAACGAGATAGACGAGAGTAACAAGTACACTTTAGGAGTGAGCGCCCATTACGATAACTATGATGAACACCTTGTAGATCAGTATTTTACCGACTTAATTACTGTTAGTGGAAGTATTCAAAATCTCTATCCGGGTAGAGTAGAGAAGGCAGTTGGAGCTTATGGAGAGTACACATATACACAGGGTGAGAAAATCTCGGTTGTTGCGGGGATGAGGCTGGATTACAATAATTATCACGGATGGCTTCCGGCTCCCAGAATCAACCTTAAGTATGCATTTGACGAAAAGTTGATATTTCGTGCACTTGGTGGAAGAGGATTTCGCTCTGCTAACGTTATACCGGATAACCTTGGAATCCTCTCTACCGGCAGAAGGATTGATATAGGCTCAAATCTTGATATTGAGGATGCCTGGACATATGGTGCAAATCTGACAGGTTACTTCCCTCTGGGATTAGAGGATGCATCACTTAGTTTTGACTACTTCCGCACCGACTTCAATAAGCAGGTGATTGTAGATCAGGAGTACGACCTGTCACAAATCTCTATCTATAATCTGGATGGCAAGTCCTATACTAATACCTATCAGATAGATTTTAATGTAGAGCCACTCGAACGTCTCTCGCTTCTAACCACATTCCGCTATACAGACTCCAAGGTGACGTTAAAGAATCAGGGATTAGTAGAGAAGCCGCTAACAAGCAGATACAAAGGGGTCTTTAATGTTCAGTACGCGACCAGAATGAACAAGTGGACCTTTGATGTTACTGCTCAGTTAAATGGCCCTTCACGTTTGCCATCATTTTATGAGGGTGGAGGACACTCTCCTGTCTATGCAATGTTTTATGCACAGATAACAAAGAAGTTCAGAGATCTTGATATCTATGTAGGTGGTGAGAACCTCTCAAACTACAAACAGAAGCACTCAATACTAAATGCAGATAACCCATATAGTCTTGGGTTTAATTCCACTGTAATTTGGGGACCTCTTATGGGCATAAAATTTTATGCCGGATTGAGGTATACAATTTTTAAATAACAGTTTTTTCTATATTTTTACAAAACCATTAAATTATCATGAAAACTATTCAACTAATATCACTGACAATTTTATCGGCACTCCTTTTTATCTCATCTGCCATGCCTGCTCAGAGCAAAAAAGCAAAGAGTGATGCAGAGGTTGTCTTCTCTGTTCCTGTTGACTGTCCAAGCTGTCAAAAGAAACTTGAATCAAAATTACCATATGAAAAGGGTGTAAAGGATCTTAAGATAGATCTGGAAAAACAGACAATCTGGTTTCTTTACAGTTCAGATAAGACAAACAAGGAGAATCTTATAAAGGCCCTTGATAAACTTGGATACCCTGCAAAAGAGATTGTGCCTGAGAAGCCGAAACAATAATTAAATTTATGTAACATGATGACCGGGAAGATCATCTTTACAATAATGACTGTAATCGCCTTTACTCCTTTGTTTTCTCAGGAGTCTAAAGGCGGTTCTGTTTTTTATGAAGAGATAAGAGCTCTAAGTTTTTTAGAGAGAGAACAAGCAATAGAGAGAGAGGTACTCTCGGGAAATATTCCGGAGTTTATTAAAAGATATGTCCCAATAACCTCAATGGAGAAAGATACCTCAGGAAGGGAGAGAAGGGTTACAATTTTTGTATCTCCCGACTATCTCTCGATAGGAGATGAGAGGGACTACTTTATAACGCCAATGGGACCTATAACTGCTCAGAAGATTGCAGATTACATGGACTCATCTCTCCCTACACCAAAGGTTGTAGATATAATATACAGTAAATCAAGGCTTAAACTTGAACCATTCAACTTTATTCCAAGAGGTAATAGAAATGAGACACCCGATATTCTCTATGACCACTCAAAAATTATCCAGGCACAGATGAAGGCAGCAGCAAAACCACACGGAACATTTGTTGCAGGCACAAAGAAGGATATCGTAATCTGCAGCAAGCTTGCAGATCCAAGACGAACCAGACATGTAACAATCTATGGATGGCACAGATTAGATGGTAAGCCCATACAGCCGGCAAACAATGTCCATATCAATACATATGTAGATTACAGCCACGGAGTGCGACTAATATCAAACAAGGTGATTATTGACGGTGAGATTTACAACTACCGCGAGGTGTTGAGCGACCCGCTTTTACACTCACTGTTAAGCAATGAGAGCAGTGCTCTCACTACTACCGAATATAAAGGCGAGTATCCCCGAAATTAACCTATAACTAACATACAATGAAGAGAGTAACACTTTTTCTTACACTAATCCTGATTTCGGTGCACCTTTTTGCATCGCCTGTCACATCCTGGGTTCGGATTAACCAGGCAGGGTATCTTCCCGGTGATATAAAAGTTGCCGTATTAATATCGACACAGGAGAGAGGGGCGGCAAACTTCAGTGTTTGCAATGCTGTTACCGGTGAGGTGCTCTTCAAAGGAGAGGGCAAGAGAGCCTCTGCCTCTGACTGGGGTATGAAGAGCGCATTCCGGTTAGATTTCTCAGATCTTAAGAGTGAGGGAGGATACTATATCTTACTGCCCGACGGTGTCAGATCTCCCGACTTTAAGATATCTGCAGACTCCTATGAGGGGCTTGCCGATTTTCTGCTTGAGTATATGAGGCAGCAAAGATGTGGAGACAATCCATATACAGGAGAGTTGTGTCACCAGCACGACGGCTACATTGTCGATCACCCGACAAGAACCGGAGAGAAGATTGATGTAAGGGGGGGATGGCACGATGCAACGGACTATCTGCAGTATCAGACTACCTCTGCAACAACTGTATACCATCTTATGTTTGCATGGGAGCAGCAGAGAGATAAATCTGTATTCAAAGATCTTTTTGATGCCCGTGGAAGAGCCGGTTCAAATGGTATTCCCGATATTCTTGACGAGATTCGTTGGGGTCTTGAGTGGCTTGTAAAGATGAATCCGGAAGATAAGGTGATGTTTAATCAGATAGCTGATGACAGGGACCACTCCGGCTTTCGTCTCCCACAGAACGATAAGGTTGACTATGGTTGGGGTCCCGGAACGGGCAGACCTGTCTATTTTGTAACAGGAAAACCGCAGGGCCTTGGAAAGCACATTAACAGAACTACAGGTGTTGCCTCAACGGCAGGTAAGTTCTCCTCCAGCTTTGCTTTAGGTGCTCAATTATTTGAAGAGCTCGATCCGGAGTTTGCAGCTGTGATGAGAGAGAAGTCTCTGCAGGCATTCGATTTTGCTCTTGAGAACCCCGGAAACACTCAAACAGCGTGTCTAAAATCGCCCTATTTTTACGAAGAAGATACATATGTAGATGATATTGAGCTTGCAGCCGCCACAATGTACCACTATGGCAAGGATGCTCAATGGAGAGTAAAGGCAGATTACTGGGGTCAGCTTGAGCCGGTTAATCCATGGATGGAGCTCGGCAGAGGGCGTCACTATCAATATTACCCCTTCCTTAATCTTGGGCACTACTATCTTGCTATATCTTCTGACAAGGAAACAAGCGATAAATATAAGGGGTTTATGAGGGATGCTCTGGAGCATCTCAAAAGAAGAGCTGCAGATGATGCATTTATGTACGGTATTCCATCTTTATGGTGCTCCAATAATCTTGTCTCTGCTGCTATAACTCATGCGCATCTCTATAGAAGTGCCACCGGAGACAACAGCTATCTTGAGATGGAGATAGCTCTAAGGGATTGGCTATTTGGATGTAATCCATGGGGGACATCAATGCTTGTTGGTTTTCCTGAGGGGGGTGATTACCCTATGTTTCCCCACTCATCTTATACCGTTCGTAACGGAGATCTTACATACGGAGGGTTGATTGACGGTCCTATTGACAGAGAGCTATTCCGCACAAGAGCCGGAAACTCACTTACAAAACCGGATGAGTATGCAATATTCAATCACGGAAAAGCTGTCTATCATGACGACATAGGCGACTACTCCTCCAATGAGCCTACTATGGATGGTACCGCCGGCCTTAGTTATTACTTTGCGGCTATGGAGCAGGAGGGTAGAGAGTATTCAAAGGGTAGAGATGAGGTTGTTAAGGATAAGTGGGGTGCTGTAGTAAGGGTAAATCCTTCTGAAAAGAGTATTTACCTGATTTTCTCTGCTGACTCAATGTTCCAGGGTGGCGATAAGGTGCTTAAAACACTTAAAAAGAATAAGATTAAAGGATCGTTTTTTCTGACAGGAAACTTTTTGAGGTTAAAGGAGCAGAAGGAGATGATAGAGAGGATTATTGCAGAGAATCATTATGTGGGAGCACACTCAGATAAGCATATTTTGTATGCACCCTGGGATGATAGAGATCGCTCGCTTGCAACTCCGGACTCTCTTGCGACAGATATCAGAAGAAACTATGATGAGCTGGCAAAGTTTGGAATAGGTGTATCTGATGCTGTTTGGTATCTTCCTCCTTATGAGTGGTATAACAAGGAGTCTGTAAATGTTGCTTCGTGGCTTGGTCTTAGAACTATGAACTTTACACCCGGCACTGCAACTCCGGCTGATTATACAACTCCTGATATGAAGAACTATCGCTCGAGCGAGGAGCTAATCACCCGACTCTTCGATTTTGAAAAGAGAGAGGGATTGAATGGTGCAATTATTCTTATCCATCCGGGTGTTGAGGAGAGCCGTACAGATAGACTCTATGATAAATTGGACGATATTATTAAAAGACTTAAAAGATTGGGATATAAATTTGAACGATTCTAAATTTTTTAAATAGAATTTGTAACTTTGTAGCGCACCCCTTCATTTTTTACTTTAAACTTTGAGAGGGTGCGTTATATTTTTATTAATCCTGTAATTATTTTATATGTACAGAATCGTAAGGAAAAAATTCCTGACTCCGCTGATTGCTCTTATGGATGTAGATGCTCCAAGGATGGCACGCTCTGCAAAGCCGGGGCAATTTTTAATAGTAAGAGTTCACGATAAGGGGGAGAGGATTCCTCTTACAGTTTGTGATTTTGACAGTGAGAATGGAACCGTCACCATTGTTACCCAGGTAGTGGGGGCATCCAGCAGAAGAATTTGCAATATGGAGGAGGGTGACTCCTTTGTTGATTTTGCAGGACCTTTGGGTCAGCCATCCGAGTTTATTCATATGAGCAGGGAGGAGCTATCTGCAAAACGTTTTATCTTTATTGCCGGTGGTTTAGGAACAGCTCCTGTCTATCCTCAGGTTAAGTTTCTTCACTCAATGGGCGCTAAGATAGATGTAATAATCGGCGCAAAGAGTAAGGATATGGTGATTTTTGAGCAGGAGATGGCTGCTGTGTGCGATAATCTCTATATCTGCACAGATGATGGCTCATTCGGAAAAAAAGGTTTGGTTACCGAGATGCTCAAAGAGCTGTTGGATAAGGGGGAGAGATACGACCAGGCAGTTGCAATAGGGCCAATGATTATGATGAAGTTTGTAACACTTACCGCTAAGCCATACAACCTTCCTCTTATTGTGAGTCTTAATACTTTAATGGTTGATGGTACAGGAATGTGTGGTGCATGCCGTGTATCGGTTGGTAGCAAAACTAAATTTGCCTGTGTAGATGGCCCTGAATTTGATGCATATAAGGTTGATTTTGAAGAGGCAATGAGGCGCCAGGGTATGTACAGAAACATTGAACAGGAGGCCGATCATAAATGTAAAATAGGGATAGAGAGGCATAAATTATGAGAAATAAGATACCAAGAGTCCCGGTAAGGGAGCAGGACCCTAATGAGAGGGTTAAGAATTTCAGTGAAGTTTGCTTCGGTTATAACGAAGAGGAGGCGATGCTCGAGGCATCCAGATGCCTTGGATGCAAGAATCCTGCATGTGTAATGGATTGTCCCGTAAATATTCAGATTCCTCAGTTTATTTATGAGGTGGAGAAGGGCAATTTCGAAGAGGCTGCAAGGATTCTTTTTACCGACAACTCACTTCCGGCTGTTTGTGGAAGGGTTTGTCCGCAGGAGTCTCAATGTGAGGGAAAATGTATCCTTGGGGTTAAGGGAGAGCCTGTAGCTATTGGAAAGTTAGAGAGATTTGTGGCTGACTGGAGCCGGAGTAAAGGAATTAAATTCACAGATCGTAAACCTCTTAACGGTAAGAGTATTGCTGTTATTGGAAGTGGTCCGGCAGGGATTGCCTGTGCAACCGATCTTGCAAAGATGGGTTATGATGTGACAATTTTTGAAGCGCTGCACGAACCAGGGGGTGTTTTACAATACGGTATTCCTGAGTTTCGTCTTCCTAAGGAGGAGGTGGTAAAGGCAGAGATTGATAATGTCCGCTCGTTGGGTGTTAAAATTGAGACCAATGTGGTAGTTGGCAGAACTGTAACCATCGATTCGCTATTGGATGAGGAGGGTTTCTCTGCAGTTTTTATAGGTTCAGGAGCCGGTCTTCCAAAATTTATGGGTATTCCCGGAGAGAATCTGAATGGAGTAGTATCTGCAAATGAGTTTCTTACGAGAAGCAATCTGATGAGAGCATATGACCCCGATTATGAGACTCCAATTTATGTGGGTAAGAGCGTTGCTGTTGTTGGTGGTGGAAATGTGGCAATGGATGCAGCACGTACGGCTCAGCGTCTTGGTGCTCAAGTGACTGTTGTCTATCGTAGGACAGAGAAAGAGCTTCCGGCAAGAGTTGAGGAGGTTCACCATGCAAAGGAGGAGGGGATAGTTTTTCGGATGCTTACGAACCCTGTTGAGGTTCTTGGAGACGAAAGAGGTTGGGTGAGAGGATTAACCTGTATTCGAATGGAGCTTGGCGAGCCTGATGCAAGTGGCAGAAGGTCCCCTGTACCGGTTAAGGATTCAAATTTTGATATTGAGACAGATGTGGTGATTATGTCACTTGGTACATCTCCAAACCCTCTTATTGCAACTACCACTCCAGGCCTTGAGACCAATCGCTGGGATTGCCTGGTGGCAGATGAGAGTGGCGCTACGACCCGCCCGGGAGTATTTGCAGGGGGCGATGTAGTGACCGGAGCAGCTACCGTAATCCTCGCTATGGGTGCCGGGAGAAAAGCGGCAGAGGCAATAGATCTCTATCTTAAGGGCAAATAAACAACTTTTTTGACTAAATTTGCGGGTTTAATAACTGTATATAATGGCACAAAAACCCTCAATACCTAAAGGAACAAGAGATTTCGGACCAGTAGAGATGGCCCGGAGAGACTATATTTTCAACACTATCAGAGGCTGTTTCAAGTTGT
>CAZCXB010000013.1:0-20571 GCA_964502485.1 uncultured Muribaculaceae bacterium
AAATTTTAATTCGGCGCAAAGTTATGTTAATAAGAGATATTTTCCTACTTTTACATACTCATTAGCTTTAAATAGTTTTTTCAATGGCCAATCCTTTCATCCGCATTGTACGCCGGCTGGGCTTTAATCCTCTTATGAAGGAGAACTTCAGTGTATCCATGAAGTCAATTAAAAGCAGCCGTCTCCGCTCAACTCTTACAATAATGATTATTGCAATAGGTATAACTTCACTTGTAGGAATTCTAACGGCCACGGATTCTCTAAAAGCCCTTCTAAATGAGAACTTTGGCAAGATGGGTGCCAACTCTTTTGCTATTCGTTCAAATTTCTCAGATACTCAGAGTGCAAACAAAAGAGCACGGGTAATAAACAGGCGTAACATAAATTACAGTCAGGCAAGAGAGTTTGTTGCAAATTATTCAATACCAGCTGTTACCACAATATCGGCAACTGCCTTAGGCAATGCAACAATAAAGTATGGCTCGGCCAAGACAAATCCAATTATTCGGGTGATAGCAACCGATGAGAATAATCTGGGTTATGTAGGAGCAAAAATTTCAAAAGGGAGAAGTTTTAACTTCCGGGATATTGAATCTTCGGCATTCTCTGCAATAATTGGATCCGGAGTCTCAAACTCACTATTTAAAGGTGTGGAGCCGGTTGGAAAGATTATTTCGGTGGGAGCTGTAAGATATGAAGTTATTGGTGTTTTGGAGGCACAGGGTGCAACATTTGGCGGGGGTGTAGATAATCAGGTTTGGATTCCGTTATCAAATGCAAGAGCTACATTCCTTACTGACAACTCCTTTTATGTTATAGGTATCGTTCCCTCCCTTGGAGTAGATCAAACCAAAGCCATTGATGCTGCAGAGCAACTATTCAGATCAATCAGACGACTCAGCCCGATAGATCCCTCAGATTTCAGAATCACCAAATCTGATGCAATGATGGAGGATATAATGAACATAATGTCTTATGTTACTATTGCTGCATTTATAATTGGAATTATTACTCTTCTTGGTGCTGCAGTGGGTCTGATGAATATTATGTTAGTCTCTGTTAAAGAGAGAACCAGGGAGATAGGTACCAGAAAAGCACTTGGTGCTAACTCAAAAACAATAAAGCAGCAGTTTCTTTTTGAATCTATAGTGATTGGACAGCTGGGTGGTGCATTTGGGATACTATTGGGGGTTATTGTAGGTAACCTCACTGCTATGTTAATGAAGAGCCCATTTGTTATTCCTTGGTTCTGGATGTTTTGCGGAGTAGTTGTTTGTCTCCTGGTAAGTGTTGCCTCAGGTTATCTACCGGCAGTAAGAGCCTCTAAATTAGATCCTATTGAAGCACTTAGATATGAGTAGGAAGTTATCTTAGTCTAAAGATATATGTAATTGTTCCCTCCTGTACTGCAGGTGCCGTAGAGCTCAGATTAAACTTTGCCTTAAGAGCTGCTACCCTTGCCGCTTCCCAAAGAGTCCTGTCCTGAACTGTTGTGCCGGTTGTCCCGGATGTTGCTGAGATAACATTCCCGAATTGATCTACCGAAATCTTCACTACCACCCTGCCTGCTTTGTTTACCTTATATTCCGGTTCCGGTAACGAACCCATTACACTTCTGCCTGCAAGCCTTGCCTGAGGTTCACCATCTACAGATCCTACACGTGTATTACCATCAGTGTGACCGGCGGTCATCTCATTTCTGCTCTCTCTTGCAACTTGAGGTGCGATAGAGTCCGCATTTGAGGCACTTGGAAATAGTGCCCTTCTGTCAACAGGGGCAGGCCTTGGTGGTTCATATTGTTCAATATCACCTTGATCTCCGGCAGTTGCCTCTGATCCTCGGTTAGCACCCGAACCTGTAATTGGTGACTCTGACCTCTGAACCAGCCTTATCTGCTCCTCAGGATTTGGACGCTCCACACGCGGTTCATGTCCGGATCTAACCTGAATTGGCTTAGGGGGCTCTAATTCGAAATCAATCTCAATACCTGTCTCCGGAGGTGGGGGGTAGATTACCCTAAAACCTGTTGTAAAAAAGAGAGTCAGGGCAAGCAGATGGAAAGCTGCTGCCATAGAGAGACCTATAATCTTTGCTCGTCTCTCCTCTTTTGTAGGTTTAAAAGGTAATTTGGACATAATTTATCGGGTTCGGTTTTACTACTCGGGAGCAGTTGCTAGTATAATCCGGTACTGATTTCGTTTTGCTATATTCATTATATTGACAACCTGCTCCATAGGAACAGTTCTGTCAACATGTAGTGAGACTACAGGATCATCATCATCTCTTAGCTCGCTCTGAAGTAAACTCTCAATCTCTCCTGCAGGAACCGGTGTATTCTTGCCGTTTATATGATAGGTAAAGGTGTTGGTAGAGAGATAATGTTTTATGGATAAGCTAACTACAGGTTTTGAAGATATCTGGTTAGTACTCTTTGGCAGAAGTAATTTGAGTGCATTAGGGTTAACCAGTGTTGATGTCACTAAAAAAAAGACAAGTAGAAGAAATACTATGTCTGTCATTGATGACATACTGAATGACGGGTTAACTTTAGATCTACGCTTTATAGCCATAATTACAAATTTATTTACCTGCAGGTTCATGCAGCAGATCCATGAACTCTATTGTATTACTCTCCATCTTATATACTATATCGTCAATCCTTGCTGTGAGGTAGTTGTAACCAAAGTATGCAAGAATACCAACAGTAAGACCTGCAACAGTTGTAACCATTGCAGTGTAGATACCGCCTGATAAAAGAGTTATATCTACGTTACTGCCCGCTTGCGACATATTGTAAAACGCCTGTATCATCCCTATAACTGTTCCAAGAAAACCGAGCATTGGGGCTCCTCCTGCAATAGTTGCAAGCATCGGCAACCCTTTCTCAAGTCTCGAAACCTCTACATTTCCCATATTTTCAACTGCCGTCTGAATATCATTGAGAGGACGGCCGATTCTCTCAACACCCTTCTCTATAAGTCGTGCAATAGGAGTCTCATGTGACTGACACAGATTTATCGCTGCTTTTATCTTCCCTTCATGGATATAGTCATGGATGTTTCTCATGAAATTTTCATCTGTTTGTGATGCTTTACGTATTGCCCACCATCTCTCACCAAAAATATAGAGAGTAAGTATCGAAAGGGCAAGAAGTGGAAGCATAATCCATCCACCTTTAAATGCCATATCGATTAGTGAAAAAGAGAGCTCCTCCCTAACAGGAGGAATCTGAGCAACAGCTTCGGCTCCGTTCTGTCCAAAAGCCATAAGAAAATGAGTGATCATAATTGTAATCGGGTATTAATTCTGATAGTTTGAAACAAAATTACAATAATTGAGCCATATCACAAAAAGTAAAATGGCTCATATCTTTTGATGCTCCTTAATGCTTTTACATCTAAAGCTTTATGACGGCAGATCCTCCAGATAATGTTGTAGTAACTCTCGGGTTTCCACTGAATAGTACTTTACTGCCCCCGGATGCAAATACATAGAGATAGTCATGAACAGTCAACTCTGCCTTACCTCCGCCCGATATATTAATATCACAGGTATTAGTAATAAAATTATTCATCAATATTTTACTTCCACCGGTAGAGTTTATCTTAATACTCTCTGATAACCCGGCAATTGAGCAGAGTGAACCTCCGGAAAGTGAAATATTCAATCTATCAGCCCTTACATCTCCGGTTAAAACTCCTCCTCCGCTAACCCTGCAAAAGAGTGAGCTCCCGTTCCTGATGTTATCAAGAGTAATCTTACCTCCTCCGCTTGATGATAGTGTCCCAATCCATGGGCAGCTGACATAAACTTTTACCCTGCTTCCTTTAGCAAAGATTACCCCTCTCTTTATATAGATCTGAAGATTACTTCCGGAAACTTCGGTTACAATGTACTGATGCAGATTGTCCGATGCCTCTACAGTGACGTTGAAGTCGTAGCTTTGAGTGACAATAAGCTCTATTCCGTTTGAAACGGAGATGTCGCTAAAGGGTTGTGAAGGCCTCTCATAGGAGTAAACCTCTCCGTATGGATGGATTGTTACAAAATCTAAACATGATGTAGTTGTAAGTGTAGCAGCAATTAAGATTAGTGTGGTTAAAATTTTTCTGGTCATAAATATATTTTTTGACCATTAGACGAAACAAGGGTGAAAAATGTTGCAGCTTAGCTTAAATTTTTTAATTATTTGTTGCTGTTACACTATACAGATCAACTCTTCTATCTTTAAGATTTCTCACACTCCCAAAGTTGTGTAACTCGGTCAAAAGATCCAGATCTACATCAGATATTAGCATCATCTCTGTGTTTGGTGTTGCCTCTGACTTGATTCCGTTAACCGGAAAAGGGAAGTCGCATGGGGTAAATACTACTGATTGGGAGTACTGTATATCCATATTCTGAACCTTGGGGAGGTTTCCCACACTTCCTGTTATGGCAACAAAACACTCATTCTCAATTGCCCGTGCATGAGCGCAATACCTAACCCTTGAATAGGCATTTTGGGTATCTGTAAGGTATGGTACAAAAAGAATATCCATACCGGCATCAGCCAATATCCTGCCAAGTTCAGGAAATTCAACATCATAACAGATAAGAATGCCAATCTTACCGCAATCAGTATCGAATGTTTTGATTTTATTACCCCCTTTTAGCCCCCATACTCGATCTTCATCGGGAGTGACGTGAATTTTTTCATAACGCTCTACAGAGCCGTCTCTTCTGCAAAGATATCCGGTGTTATACAGGTTGCCGTCAATTATCTCCGGCATACTACCTGTTATAACGTTAATATTATAGGAGACAGAGAGTTTAGAGAATTCGCGTGCGATTGTCTCTGTATAGTCTGCAAGTTTACGGATTGCTTCCGGTTCACTTAGACTATTGTATTTGGCCATAAGGGGGGCATTAAAAAACTCGGGGAAGAGAGCGAAGTCACTCTTATAGCCGCTTAATGAATCTATAAAGAATTCTGCCTGCTCCATCATCTCCTCGATGTTTTTATATGGTCTCATCTGCCACTGAACAAGCCCAAGCCGGACAATACGTTTGTTGGCCTGTGTCTTGAGAGATCTCTTCTCATAGTATATGTTATCCCATTTTAGAAGAACAGCAAACTCTTTTGAAAGAATATCCCCCTCAAGGTAATTTTTTAGAATTCTTACCGGGTAGAAGTCGTTTGAGAGCTGAAAATTAAATACGGGATCTTCAATCTCTTTGGATTTTACCTTCTCGATATATTTTTTTGGAGATAGAGTTCCCGAGTAATTATGATAATTAGGGATTCTTCCTCCAAAGACTATACCTTTAAGATTGAGGGTTTCACACAACTCCTTTCTAAAGTCATACATTCTCCTTCCAAGTCTCATTCCGCGGAATTCAGGCTTAATAAATATATCAACTCCGTAGAGCAGATCTCCCTCTCGTGTATGTGTATCGAATGTGTAATTTCCTGTGATCTCTCTATATGTATGAGGGTTATCTACTTTGTTCTGAGGAATTATTATAGAGAGTGCGCACCCTGCAATGTGGCCATTAGCTTTAACTACAACTTGACCCTCCGGGAATATTTTCAATAACTTCTCAATATGATGCTCTTTCCAGAATGAACCGGGCATATGAAGATAAGACTCGATCATAGCCTGTTTCAGCTCCTGATAGTCGTTAATTGTCAGGTAAAGAATCTCAATATTAATATTTTGATTATCCATAATTACAAATTTAATTAAAAAAATTAAAATTTTAAAGGTTTTATTATAGATCTCTACTCCATTTTTGTTAACTTTAAATCGGCATAAATCAAAATTTTAAAATATTGAATCATGAGAACTGCGATTGTTTCTCAATTTTTTTTCTTGTTATCACTTCTATCTTCAGGTCTGTACGCTCAAACTACAATAACCTCTATTTCAGAAGATAGTACTATCGTTGTCTCCTCTGCAGCTTTGATGCTGAGTGATTATGTGAAAATACCTTCGGTAAGCGGAGATGAGAATGATGCTGCCGATTTTTTAGCCGAGAAGTGCAGGGAGATGGGACTTCATATCGAGTATATCACAAATAGTCCGGGTGAGGTGAATTTTGCAGCCTCTCTCTATCCTCTCTCTTCCAATAAACCAAATATTGTGTTTCATAACCATATAGATGTTGTATCGCCGGGTGACAGTTCACAGTGGAGGTACCCTCCATTTGGAGGAGTGATTGCAGAAGAGAGGGTTTGGGGTAGGGGCTCTTTTGATAATAAAGGTCTTGCTGTTATTCAGCTCTTTGCTGTATCGGAGTTTATCGATATGGCTAAAGAGACTGAACTTCCATATAATGTTACAATCCTATGTGTCTCAGGTGAGGAGACAGGGGGGATAACCGGTAGTGAGATTGTTGCCCGTGATTTCAATGAGAGGTTTAACGCTGTTGTGGTAATAGGAGAGGGTGGGTCAGGTATGGATGATATCAGTTTTCTTCCTAAAAAAAGTAAACTTTTCGGCATCTCCATATCGGAAAAGGGTTATCTCCTTTTAAAATTAGCATGGAGCTCTGAGGATGCCGCAGGCCATACATCAATAACCGAGGATGACTATTCGAGCCTTAGACTTGTAAATGGTCTGCATAAACTACTGAATGCCCAATTACCGGTAATTATGACAAAAGAGGCAGAGCTTATGTTTAAGTCTCTTGGTAAAGAGATTGGCGGAGTTAAAGGGAAGGTTATGTCAAAACCGGGATCTAATCTGTTTATGCGTTTCCTTAAAAAATCTGCAAGGGAGAATCCCGAACTTAATGATATAGTTACTAATAAAATAACCCTTACAAGTCTTAAGAGCACCCACTCAAGCTATAATCAGAACTCTTATGAAGATGCCGCCTATCTTGATTGCAGACTATTACCCGGTACTACCCCGGAGGAGATGATTGACTTTATTAAGGAGACAATTGGAGATACTCTTATGAATATGACTATTCTGGAAAGGGGGCCTCTTGCTCTATCCTCTCATCCGGAGTACTATTTTGAGAAGCTTTCAGCGGCGGTAAAGGTTGAGTTCAAAGGGGCAAAGGTTATTCCTATGCTTATGCCAGCATCTACAGATAACTCATTCTACAGAGCTGCCGGTGTCCCTGTCTACGGGTTTAATCCAATGATAGTGAGTGGAGATCAGTTAAAGGCTATACACAACTTCAACGAGTTTATCAAACTTACCGATATTGATCGCGGAATTCTTGTTTTTAAGAATTTTCTAAGCTCTCTGTTGATTGAGGAGAGTGCGCAAATACGAAAACGAGGCAGGAGAAATTAATCTGATTCGTTTTTCTTTATAAGGTAGTATCCGCCGGCTAATGCTATAATCAGAGCAGCAAGGCCAATATTTGAAAGACCGTCGGAGTCGTTGAAGTCGTATGCAATAAGTTTCCGTCCGATTGCAATAAGCCCTATGAGCAAAATGTTAAGAACCTTTATTGCATGTTTCTGAACATATACACTAAAAGTGTCAATTAACTCGATTGCAATTAGGATATTAAAGAAAACCGGGAGAACCTCTTTCAAAAGGGCGTTGGAGATTAGTAGTCTACCCTCAGTACTGCTACCTGTTATAAGCGATAGTCCAAACTGGAATATAAGCTCAACAATCTCCACAAAAATGTAACATACAAGAATAACTACAAGAAACGAGAACACTACCCTTTCGAATTTTTTTATGTTATGCATTAACATAATAGTTGATTTATAAGTTAACGAAGAGCTCAAATATAGGAAAAAAAACGGAGTTTACAGGTAATCATAGAAGAGCAATCCATTGAGATGGTCAATCTCATGCTGAAAAATTACAGCTGTAAATCCCTCTACCATCTCTGTGACAAATGTATTGTCCGGTTTAAAGTACTCAATCATAATTGCGTATGCTCTGCTCTTAGTTATGCCTCTTACTCCGGGAACAGAGAGGCACCCCTCTCTGCACTCCTGCTTCATGCCGGAGTATTTGACAATTTTTGGATTCAGGTAAACTTCAAACGGGTCGTTCTCCTTATCAAATCGCTGAACCAATATAACTCTTTTTAAGATACCCACTTGCGGAGCCGCTATCCCTACACCTAAAGATGCCGAATCCTTTACTGTTCTTAGCATCCGACTAATCAAAGCTGCTAAAAACGGGTCATTTGAGTCCGGTTTGATATCTGAGGAGACCTCTCTAAGCAGCAGTGAGTCTTTTGTAATATTGGTTTGTAATACCCTCATTGGCTTTGAGCTATCTCTTTGCATTATCAGTTGTATCTCGCTGTCTGTAAATGAACTTACATAGTGAGGAGTTGTGGCCTGTTTTTTAAAGATCCCGCAACCAGTAAGGATTAAAATTGTGGATACGGTTAATAGAACCCTTTTAATTACTGCTTTTTTCATAATACTCAATTTTCTATCTGTATCTGTATGATGCTTTTCGTAAGCGATCCATAATTGCAAGACCGATTCCTCTCTCCGGTACGGATTCGGATACAATAAACTCAACTCCGTCACACTCTTCAAGAGTGTGGAGGATACCAAAAAGATTTACTGCAGCTTCTTTGAGATCTGCTGTATGAGAGAGATACTCAACTCTTGAATACTCACTAGGAGACTTTCCGCTGAAAGAGATATAGGCACCCTTGGAAGAGTCACTCTCCTTAAGAAAAGCGATACTCTTTTTTGTCAATTCGTCCTCAATAAAGATTGGCTTTTGTGGGCTGTAATGAGATTTAAGTAAGCCGGGAGATGCAAGCGGAGCATCGGTATATCTTGATTTTGACTTTGGGATTATCGTCTCAAGCTCATCGGATGTAATGAAGCCCTCTCTAAGAATTATAAAACCATCTCTATTCAAAGATATTACTGTAGATTCAATTCCTACTTTTGTACTTCCGCCATCTAAGATGCACTCTAATTCGGGTAGCTGTCTTCTGACATGTTTAGCATCAGTGGGACTTATTCTACCGAACTTGTTGGCACTGGGTGCCGAAATAGGAGAGCCGGAGAGTCGAATCAACTCAAGAGCAATCTCATTATCAGGGATTCGTATCCCTACAGTTGGTAGTCCCGAGGTTACTATATCGGGTACGATATCGCTCTTTGGAAGGACAATTGTGAGTGGTCCAGGCCAAAACCTATCTGCAAGGAGCGATATCCTATCGTCAGAAACAGATATTAGAGGTGCAATATCTTGAACAGAGGCAATATGAACAATAAGAGGATCAAAAACAGGTCTCTCCTTGAGTGCAAAGATCTTTGCTACAGCTGCAGGGTCTAACGCATTAGCACCTAATCCGTAAACTGTCTCGGTGGGGAATGCAACCACTCCACCTCTTTTGATAATCTTTGCCGCCTCTTCTATATGTCTGTTAAGTAACATTCTCTTGTTTCAATCTACTGTTTGTTAATCATGTGTCTTGGATGAGGATGATATAAGGCGGTTAATCTCTTCCATCTCAGCCAAAGAGAGGTTACGCCATTTACCGACAGGTATATCGAGAGGGATATTCATTATTCGCACCCTTTTTAGGTTATATACCTTATAGTCGAGATAGCTGCACATTCTTCTGATTTGTCTGTTTAGCCCTTCGGTGAGAATGATTTTAAAGGTGTTGCGGCTAAGCTGCTCCACATAACACTGTTTGGTAACTGTCCCTAAGATTGGTATTCCTCTTCTCATCTTGCTTATAAAATCATGATTTATAGGTCGGTCTACCTTAACTATATACTCTTTTTCGTGGTTGTTTCGGGCTCTGAGTATTTTATTTACAATATCTCCATCGCTGGTAAGAAATATCAGCCCCTCACTCTCTTTGTCTAATCTTCCAATCGGAAATATTCGTTGAGGGTGATTTATATAGTCAATTATATTATCTCTCTCTCCTGCTGTATCGGTTGTACAAACAATCCCTACAGGTTTGTTGAATGCTATATAAACGTGTCTCTCCTTTGGCTGAGATACAAGCTCTCCGTCAACTCTTATAGAATCAGAAGAGGTAATTTTGGTACCGGGCTCAGGAACAACTCCGTTAACGGTAACCCTATTCTCCTCGATAAGTTTGTCGGCTGCCCTTCTGGAGCAGAAACCGATTTCGCTTAGATATTTATTAATCCGGGTTGAATTGCTATCCTGCATTGGTGATGATTTTAGTATATCACTGTTTATTATCCCCGGCAAAAGTAATACTAAATTTTATTAATTAGGGTATTTGCACTATAAGAGTCTGGCTGCGATAAAACCGGTAGTCCAGGCATTCTGTAAATTATAACCCCCTGTAATTGCGTCAATATCAAGAATCTCACCTGCAAAATAGAGATTTTTTACACTTTTACTTTCGAGTGTGTTCATATCTACACTTCTAAGACTCACTCCCCCGCAGGTGACAAACTCCTCTTTATATGACGACTTTCCTGTTACTCTGTAGATATCATTTGTAAGCGCATTAACCACTCTGTTAATGCTTTTTGAGCCTATCTGAGAGCATCTTTTATCTGCATCTATTTCGCACCTCTCAAGAATGTGTCTCCATAAACGCGAAGGTATCTCTTCCGGTTTTACTCCTGATATTTGTCTGGCGGAATTTGAGTGAATAAGATCCTCTATTATGAGATTAACCTTTTCGCTGTTAGTCTCTCCCATCCAGTTAACAGAGATATTAAAGTTGTAACAGACATCATTAAGTACTCTTGCACCAAATGATGATAGCTTTAGTGCAGCGGGACCACTCATACCCCAGTGGGTTATAAGAAGCGGACCATGAGAGCGGATTTTACTTCCCTGGATTGACAAAATAGTGTTCTCTGCCACAACTCCCATCAGCTTTGTGATGCTCTCTCCGGGGAGATTAAAAGAGAAGAGTGAGGGTACCGGTCTCTCTATTGTGTGGTTTAATTTCTCAAGCCACTCAAGCCCTCTTAACTTTGGAGATCCTCCGGTTGCAACTATCACTTTATCAAATACTCCGGAATCAGGATTTGTTCCGTTAAAACCCAGTTCAATTGTTTTATTATCCAAAACTTTAAGAGATATCACCTCAGTTGACAGAATAAGATCTGCACCAACTCTTCCGGCCTCCTTTAAAAGACATGATATAACAGTTCCGGAGTCCTGAGATTCCGGGAATATACAGTTATCCTCCTGTATAACAAGAGGTACTCCCCTTGACTCAAACCAATCAATTGTCTCCTTTGGTCCAAACTGGCGAAAAAGGTGTCTGAGTTTCAATCCGCCTCTGGGATATGCTTTACAGAGCTCATCAAGTGAGAAACAGGCGTTGGTCAGATTACATCTGCCTCCGCCTGATATCCTCACCTTAGATAGAGGCATAGTGCTCTTTTCAAAGATTTTCACGGTTGAGTTGGGATAGTTCTCTCCAGCAGCAATTGCCGCAAAGAGACCGGCAGCTCCACCCCCAATAACAGCTATTCTCAAATCAGGCACTTTTTTATATTTAACAACTATTTAGTGATAAGCGGAGAGTCCTTGACTACGCTTACAGTTTTTTTATTAATCTCAATATCTTCGATAAGAATTCCGTCAGGATATATTACCGAAGTTGGGATTGTCCCCTGATAAAGATAGTTATACACCTTCTGATCTTTGCATATTCCAAGAACCCTCTTCAACTTGGTAAGTGGTACAGGAGTTATCTCTGCCCCATAAACCAATCTCTCTTCTCCATTTTTTACAGATACCCTGTAAATATACTGATCGGACTGATTTGCAATCTTTCTCACAATATAGGCATACTCAAGACCCTCCTCCTTAGCAGCTTTAATCAGCTCCTTTTTTAAATCTGCCGAAGCAGAACCATTAGAAGCAGAGATAACCAATGTCCCCGGAGCCATATCGAGAGAGACACTACGGGGTCTGACCCCAAATCTCAGACTGCCGGTTGACTGCTTGCTTGTTCTTGTTGGAACTCGTGTAGCAAGAAGATTTTTAAGGATACCTTTCTCAATAAGATTGTACTCCTCAATAGGTGCTACTCCCTGAGCATCCATTGAGTAGTGTCCTATAAGTGGGTTTGAGCGGAATGATTTGAGATCTGTTCTGTTTGTTACACTTAACCTGCTGTCGATAACCTTTTTATTTAGTCTGTCCTCTAACGGTTTGATATCTCTCCTTGCAGAGATGTTCTCTACCCTGCCTGTCGATGCCATAACCTGTATAGGTTTTCTGTAAGTAAAAAGTCCTGAAGGAGAGATAAGATTGTCGGAAAAGACAGTTGCTGCTGCTTCGTTAAGAAAGAGTACAGGGCCAAGGTAGTACTCCTCAATCTCTGAAGCATCTTTGAGTGAGCTAAGGCGTGATGAGAATCTGTTAACAAATTCTTTAAGTTCGCCTGCAGAGGGCAGCTGCTCAAGGTTTCCTACCAGGATAGCATCGCGGTCTCTGAGAGTCTGTCCCTTTTTATTTCTGATCTTACCTGAAATTTCAAGTGATACATAGCCTACAGGTTCAATAATCTCTGTCCCCTCAGTTGAGGTAACGTAATACTTAGTCTCTATTCCGGATAGATTTACCCTTGTATCAAAAAGTCCCGGGTGTTTATCAAACTCAGAAGAGATCATTTTTGTCAGACTCTCATAGTGCTCTCTCTCCAAATTGAATTTAGAAGTATTCGATGCTCTTTTCTCAACTCTTTTAAGTGGTAGCATATCATCAAGAGCCAGCTCCTGGGCAGATAGATTTGCACTCTTAATTGAGTTCTGCTTTGAGTTGTAAACTTCAACAGCCATTTTATAAGCAAGGTCGGAAGTTTGCCAAAAATTTCTTCTTAACTGAAGATAGTTATCTTCGGATGAGGTTAGAACAGGCGAGAGGATACCGTTTCCGGAGAATGAGTAGTCACTTGAAAATTTACTATCTCCAACATACAGGTTTACAGAGTGTACTCTCTCTTTCGGGCTCTCCTTTGTATTAAGAATTCTCCCTGATGTACCGGTGACAGAGATATAGGAGATCTCGGCAACTGTATATGATACAAAAAATGGTGCTGGTGAATCGGGAAGCTTAAGCTCATTTTTGCTTCGTTCCATCTCATCCTTCATCGCTTTTAGCAGAATACTCTCCCCCTCCTGTCCGGAGAGCAATAGGGAAAAAAACTGCAAAATCAATACAATAGAGAAAAATCTCAGACTTTTATATAGATGTTTCATTGTTCAGATTGTTTTATTTTTGGATTAATTAGGGACGTGGAAGAAGCGCAGGGGTGACAGTAGGTTTTGCCTTCTTCTGAAGCTCTACTTTGTTTACAAAGATAGTCGGGGATATGGCTGTCACAGGTACATTTCCGGAAGATGCACCGCATGTTCCGGTGAAAATCTCAAACTCACCTCCTGCATACTCAATATTTGAGAACATTGAGAGTGGTGTTCCTATCAGATCAACTCCTCTTACAAGTTCGTCCTCCCTTCCGTCTACATAGATACGATATACCTCAAGAGGGGTAACATTAAAGGAGTTGGCTCCTGTTCTTCCTGTCTGGGTAAAACCGCCTGTTACAGTTTTGAAGAAGTATCCATACTCCTTCTCCTGCTTTTTTGCTTCGTCTATAAGTAGCTTTCTAAGCTCCGCATCTGTTTTGTAATCATTGGTCTCAACTATGAGGTTTGACTGCCTTGATGTAGGGTCATACTCAAACTCAGCTCTTGCATGTCCGTTGGATTTAAGATGACCCTCAAGACCTGTCCTTGTCATTAGAAAATTCTTAAGAATTCCATCCTTTACAACATCGACCCTTTCTCCTCTAACACCTTGATCGTCAAAAATATAAAATCCGTTAAGGGAGTTGTTATGGTAGCTCTTCATGGTTGGGTCGCAATAGACACTAAGAGCAGCAGGTAAGACACTCTCTCCCACCATGTTCTTAAATGTTTGACCATCCCTTTCGCTCTTCATCTTCTGCCCCTCAATTCTATGCCCGAATATCTCATGGAAAAAAACTCCGCTGGCAGATCCTGAAAGTAGAGCAGGCCCTGTATATGGCTGAACGAGAGGTGCCACTCTTAATTGAGATAGTTTTGAAGACAAATCTTTTAGGTCAGCAATTATCTGCTGTTCGTCAGGAAGTTCGTCCGGAAAGAAAGCAAAATAGCTCTTATTCAAAGGGAGTTCCATTCCATCATCAGCCATTGTTGAAGCCCTTACACTAAGAATCACATATGTCCTGTTCTCTGCAATCTCTGCCCCCTCCGTAGATACAAAATACTTCCTCCAGATTCTGAAAGTAAGTGTTGTATTTGCACTTATAATATCACTATTATCGTTAAATAGTGAGCTATATCTATTCAGTCTCTCTTGCCATATCTCTCTGTTCAAATCTGTTTTTGACTTATCCAGCACAGGTTCAAAGTACTTCTCGGCTGCAGCATCTGTAAAATCGGGAGATTTATCCTCGTTCTCGACAGATACCCCTCTCTTTGCATTTGCCCTTTCTAAACTTGTTATAGCAAACCTGTATCTGGTATTTACCTCCTCCTTTAAAATCTGACGCAGTACCTCTTCGCCACCATCAATATCAAGAGGTAGATGAATTGTTGGAGGTCCTGCAAATCTGTTTGTTGGCGCACCGTTCTGAGATTCATGAAAATTATCAAACTCCGGAGAGCCGATTCTTATTTGAGGAACAAAAAGGGTGTGTCTATCCTCCTCAACATTAACGGTAGCTCCCATAGATGAGCGAATTATACGAGTGTGGTTATCCATAACTCTGTAATTCATATAATAGGGAGGATACTCTCCCTTTTGCAGAGTGGTCATCTGGCTCTTTAGTTCGTCTTTGAGAAGATCCAGCATTTTGTCCTGTGCATTCAGCTGCAGCGAGACAATAGCCAGGAGCGAGAGCAGTAAAATTTTGAATTTCATTGTTGTTGTCTGTTTATAATAGATTTAGAAATAGCAGCTCTCTCAATAAAGAAAAATAGAGAGCCAATCCGGCAAATTTAGTAAATTTATTAAGCCGGATAACGGTTTTCGCGTTTTTTTAAAACAATTATGAGAGAAGATAAGACTCTACTTATACATTCCGATTGGCATTATATAGAGAGGAGTTTCATTATCGGGTAGTTGCAGAAGGGTTCTCACCAGATCGTCATTGAAAGCACCAATTGCACATGTTCCAAGACTCAAAGCTTCTGCCTGAAGATATACGTTTTGAGCAGAGTGTCCAAGATCCATACAGACATATCTTTCACGGCCTCTCTCTCCGTATCTATCTGTTATTCTGCTATATATAGCGCTATAGAAGACAGAGAACGGGGCCTCGGATACCATCTTCTGATTTAGTGCTGCAGCAGTTAACTCTTTACGAATATCACCCGAGAAAACCAATATTAGTTTATGGTTTTGAGGATCATATTTATATACACCCGGCTCAATATTTGGGATATTGCCTATAATTGCATATATTTCAAGTGGATATCTTGCCCCTGCAGAGGGCGCGGTTCTTAGTCCTCCTCGTAAAGCAGGTGTTGCAACAGGTCGTGTTACACCGTATGCTGCCCATAGTATTTGAGATAGATTCTCTATGGTTACTCCTTCGTTTACAAATGATCGTCTGGAGCGGCGGGAGTTTAGTGTCTCCTCTATGGATACACTCCCTTTAAGAGAGGGAGAGGGTAGTTGATACTCAACTCTCTCAACATCGGTCTGTGACCATGCTTGAGTGAAAAGAGTTAAACAAAGAGCTAGACAAAGAGCTTTCATAATACTTTTTTTTATAAGATAAACTAATGTATAGACTAATTAAATTTTCCTGTTATTTCGGATAGGTCAAAGCTTCCGGTGAGTGTCTGTATTTCTATCTTACCTGTGAGAATTTCAAAGAAGAACTCTCTTATCTTCTCCATAGTTACCTCGATTGCCTCTCCTTTGTCATTAACCCCGAAATCGTAGTTTTTTAGCAGTTGGGATCCAAGAGCGGCTGCTGTTAACAAGAAGTGGTTCTGAAATTTGTCCGAGTCGAGAAGATCTGCTGCAAGAACTTTTCCTACAACGGTATAACTTCTTATTGTCTTTTGCTCCCCCTCCTTTGAGAGGGTTGTTTTTACCTCATCGCTATCTATATTCATCTCTATTTTACCCGAACCTACAGACTCTTTAACCCCCTTATAAAGTGAGCCTAAATCGGCAAGGGTAAGATTAAAAAATCGTGTGCCTGGTGCTAACATCAGAGGATTAATAGAGAATGCACTCGGAAGGAGTAGAATCACCTTATCCTCTGCCTTAACGGAGGGGCTGTTGAATGTTCCTGCTATTGTGTTTACAAGCTCAAGACTCTGTGTTGCAAATACACCTCCGATAACTATACAGTTCTGAAGATATATCTCATCGGCGTATATACTCCCTGCTACAAAGGTGTTGGAGAGTGTAACTCTTTTGGCATTAATATCGGAACAGAAGGTGAGTTTACAATCCTGCGCTCTTGATACTACAGAGTTTGCAGAGCCCACACTTTTATGAAAAATAATATCTCCCTTTGCCTCTGTATTGATAAACAACTCAAGTTGAGTAAATACAGCACCCATAAAATTTGCATTTCCTTGCTGTATCTCCAGTTTATATGCGTATACAGCCCCCTCTATTACGCAATTACCCAGAACAGAGATATTACGCCCTAACTCAGAGATCTTTTCCGGAAGTATTGAGCTTCTAACCAGATTATCCTTCAATTGGAGATTTGCCTCTCCTATGCGTATTTCCTTTAATTCTTTCATCTTGCTTATAATTACCTGTTACTCATTACCTTTATTGAGTTAAAATCTGCAATTTGGAGTAGCGTCTGCCTTACTCTAACAGAGTGAGAGTCTGTGGCTCTTGATCTCTTCTCAAGCTCCTCATTGAAATATTTTTCTATTCTCTCTTTGTTCTCGCTTGAGATACTCTCCCAGCTCAATCCTGTCGAGCTGATTCTCTCTATCAGATTGTTCCATAAAGCGGTGTTGTTTATCTGCAAAAGCTCCCCGGAGACAAAAATATTACGTTGGAACTGATCTTTAAAGCCTTGTGTCTCCGCAAAACATACAGGTATATAACGGTCTCCGGATCTATCCTCTTCAATTATCACATCAACGACAGAATTATTGAATCTCTTTTGCTGAAGAATGAACTCTTTGGATCTGTCAATTGTCTCTTTGGCACTTCTCTTTGTAATGGAGGAGGATATTCTCGAGAGAAGAGAGTTACACTCCGATCCGAAAACAGTAATTATGTTGATAAGGTCGCCGTTAAGCGAACGGACTTTATGGTTATTTGTCTCGGCCTCAAATGTAAAGACAGATTTGTTTAGTTCAAACACCCTGTAGGAGAGCTCCTTGTTAAGATCCTGAAATATCTTGACATATCTGCCTGAGATTCTGCGAAAATCTTTATCCATCTGCTCTTTAAGTGAGACCGATCTCTTCATGAGCTCCTTTAAAACAATCTGTTTAGACTCTGCAGCCTGAATCAGTTCTGTCACCTGCTGACTTATCTCCGATCGGATATAGCTAAAGAATCCATTTATAATTGATGTGGCAACTTTTGAGGAGTTCATCTCTTTTGCCTTAACTTCTGACTCCTCTGTCTCTACCACTGCACGTGTAAGCATATTGACATCATGCTCACAAGATCTTACACTCTCATCAAACGGATCTGTGTCGAAGTGAAGGTTAATCTCCACAGGAATATCAACCCTGACCGTTTTTGATCCCCCCTTGGACGAAGCATCATAATTGATGGTCACCGTTTTGCTGATTGTCTCTTTATAGTTCTGAACGAATCCCATTATAATAGAGAGTTATCCGGTTTAGGTTTATCCGCATAGAATAGGGTAAGGGCAACCTCCTTTACTCTAGCAGGCCTCTTAGAGTTAGAGATAAGTTTATTGAACTCATTTTTTACCTCTTCCCAATTATGGGGATCTTTGTTCTCCTCAATTTTTACAAATTCACTGTGCATTCTCTCATAGATAAGAGTTCGCGCACTCTCCGGAATACAGTAATCGGGAGAGATAATATCTATGCTGTGTTTCCCGAAAGCATCGCTTTGATATTCACAAAGAACAACCGGTAGATATGCCTGTGAACCGCTCTTTACAGAGTCATCAACCAGGATCTCCTTTGCAAGTGAATCCTGCTCTACCATCTGTGTGATAAAGCTCTTTATTGAGTTTATAACATTCAACCCCTGCTGTTTTATCCCGGAGGCAACTATCTTTTGGCTCTGTGACACAGACTCGATCTGGGTAACAGGAATAGTGGCAGTGAGATATTTGGAGCGATTGCTGATCTTTCCTATATCTCTGTATGAGAAATCTATAATTGGTTTGTCAAGCTCAAAAATGCGGGTCTGAAGATTCATATTAAGAGAGCTGAATAGCTTATTATACCTGGATGAGATCATGTTGTAATCTCTCTCCATCCTCTTTTGTATGTTTACAAGTGCTCTCTTTTGATGAGAAAGAAGCATCCTCTTAGACTCAAAATCGCTCTTATATTTTGCCAGCTTCTGAGAGATCTGCGAGCGAATCAGGGAGTAAAAACCACGTGTTACCTTATCGCAAACCTCCTCAGAAGCTCTCTCCTCTGCTGCGACAACTGCAGCTTGCAGAGATACCATCGCCCCTGTTGCAAGTGTAACGTTCTTTGAAACGTTACCCATCTCATCTGCAAGTGGCTTTGTATCTATATGGTAGTTGAAAGTAGACATTGTAAAATCTAATTAGTTTTGCTCCTTATGAGATTCCCTGTCAAGCTCTTTTATCGCCTCTCTGGCAATATCGGGCAAATTAAGGGATACAAGTTCAAAGGTTATATTCTCGATTCCGGGTTCCGGTGGTAATTCGGACATTTTAGCAAAGAGTGGATTGACTGCAATAAGAGGTCGTCTTCTCTCGTCCATCTCATATATCTCTTTTGCGGCAACTGCCGTATCCTTTGAGTTTCCATCCCGCAATAGAGCCTCGTAGTAATCTATATGTTCAAAGCTATCAGCCTTTTTAACGATATCATCCTTAAGCTTCTCCATATAGTTTTCAAAATCGTTCTGAACACTTTGAAACTCCTGTGACTGCTTCTCAAACGCAGCAAGAACCTCTACGCTGCTACCAATATTCTCTACAACAGCAGAATCTAACGAGCCTTTTGAGTGTTTCATTGTCTCCTCTGTCTTTTGCATAGATATCATAGTATTGTATGCAGCAATATACTCGCTTAGGGTTGTTCTCATAAGGTTTACAAGGTCAGAACTCTCCCCTCTGTTTCTTCCGTAGAAATCCTCTGTATCCTGATGCCACTTATTGAGATAACTAATTTTCTGATCCTTAATATGGTTGTATATCTTAAGACGCTCTACCCGTGTCTCCTCCATAAGACTTTGAACAATAGGAGCAACTATCTCTTCGTGAATCTGATGTATTCCAAAAGGCATATTTGTTGAGGTTCCGTCTTCTGCTACCCAGGTGTCGGAGAGAATGTTGTAGCGAACTCTCGAACTGCTCTTAAGCTGAAATGGTACATACTCCTGAATTGATTCACCATAATTAAAACTCTCATTACGGATTCTCTCTATCTCTGCCTGCTCCAGGACAGGAGAGTAGTGGTTGTAGGGAGATTTCAGGAGTTTGAAAAGTAGTTTGTTTGATTCATGTACAATTTTATCTGCAGACTCAATTTTTAGGGCAGATATTGTTTGAACAGAGTTTGCAAGTGTCATTATTAACCCTTTTAGAACATCTTCAAACCTTGATGTATGTCTGGAGAGTATATCCTTCATTTTGTTGAGCTCACGAAACTTCTCTATCTGACTACTATATCCGGTTGTATCAAATATTTCGTAAACAGCTGCCCCGGAAGGTGTTTCAGGTGTTGTATACTCTCTGATAAAGTTATGATACTCGCTGTTGTTCTTTACAAGAGGTAGCGATACATAGGTTGTATCTATATCCTCCATGCAGAACGAGATAGTGCGCAGAGATCTCTCAAGTGATCCGAAATAGTCGTGATGATTAATGTTTTGCATCGACTCAGAAAATTCACGGGTGTTGACACTCTCAACATTATTTGAGCTCTCAACCAGCGGGGTCTCTTTGATTAGTCTCTCAAGCTCATCTATCTTCTCTATCAGCGTCTGATTGTGTTTTGAGATCTGAAGCTTGAACTCACAATTCTCTGTTGTTCCTGTATAATCTACTATAAAGCTCTTATCCTCATACTTAATCTGATTAGCTACAGGGACATAAGCAACAGCCAGTTTATTAACCTTGTAATCACGGAAGATATCCTTATGCCTCCTCTTTAACTCATCTATCTGGTCATTAATTGCACTCTTGTTCTTCTTAAGAGAGTTCTCCTTAGATAGATAGATAAAGAATGGGATTATTAGGATTATCAGTATCCATTTCATTAGAGATGCTTTAGATATATCTCTCTGTATAACAGATGCCTCTTCTTCGAGCTCTGTGATCTTCTTCTCAATCAGCTTCTCTTCGAAAACAATTTTTTCTGCGGCCTTCTCGTAGAAATCGAGAAGTATCTTTGCCTGATCCTGATATATATTCTCGGAGTCCTTAAAAACCTTTCCTTTCATCTGCAG
>CAZCXB010000014.1:0-20492 GCA_964502485.1 uncultured Muribaculaceae bacterium
GAAGATGAGTTCATACTGCTTCCGGCAGTTGCTGTTACAACCACATCGGAAAGAGTAAGATTCTCCTGTTTAAGCTGAATTTTAAAACCGGTAATATTACGCTGAAGAGCTACAGGAAGCGAATACTTCTGATATCCAAGGCTCGTCGCCTCCAGAGTATAGCTTCCCGGTATAATTCCGGAAATTTTGAAAAGACCTTTGTCATCTGAGAAACCCCACAGATTAAGCTCTTTAATGGTTACATGTGCAAAGGGAACCGGCTCCTGAGATTCAAAGAGCGTTATCACCCCCTCTAATGTAACCCTCTCCTGTGCACTTGCAACGGAGATTTTTGGTACTATCCATACGGATAATAGCATCAATACCAATAATTTTTTCACAGTTAGGTTAGTTTGGGTTAGTTAATATTTTGTTATATAATGAAGTTTTATCACTAAATATCCCCTTTTCTATAAAACCTAAAATAGGCAATACAGACCCCCAAAGATATAAAAAAACCCTTATCGGGACTATAGTTTCGGCGAATTTAACTATTTTTGTAATTGCAAAAATTTAATCATATTCCAGGTCAGGTACATGAATCTGCTTATGCTCAAGAACTAATAGGAACAAAGATAATCGTAGATATAGATATTAATAAATTTCACTTTATAACATATTTTTTAATTTAACTGCTTTTTTAGAATGAACAACTTAAGAAAAAACTGGTTCCGCCATTTAATACAATGGGGAACTCTCATCGCGATTATTTTAGTCCTGACAAAGATTTTCGGGAATGAAAGCGCTGATCCTGAAGCTTATTGCCCTTTTGGCGGTATTCAAACTCTGGGAACCTATCTTGTAGCCGGCTCTATGGCATGCAGTATGACCGGCACCCAAATTATGATGGGTGTAGTACTGGCACTTGGAGTTATACTTTTCAGTAAGCTATTCTGCGGGTATATCTGTCCTCTCGGATGGGCAACAGAGTACTTAGCCAAACTGAGAAAAAAACTGAAGATCAAAGAGATTGTAATCAACTACGGAACAGTAGCCGATAAAGCACTCCGCCTGATCAAGTATGTACTTCTATTCTGGATCTTCTACACAACAGTCTCCAGCTCGGAGCTCTTCTGTAAGAATTTTGACCCTTACTATGCTGCTGCAACAGGGTTCAAAGGGGAGCTTACTCTATGGATGGCCCTTCTCGCTATTGCAATCTTTGTACTTGGCAACTTCTTCGTTAAGATGTTCTGGTGCAAATATCTTTGCCCACTTGGAGCACTCAGCAATATCTTCAAATATGCAATAACCTTTGCTGTTTTAGTAGGAGTTTTTGCTCTTGTAAACTATAGCGGACTTGCCGTTTCGTGGGTATATCTTCTTGGTGCCGCCTCTTTAATCGGCTATCTATGGGAGATTCTATATCTTGAGGTTAAGGTTTTTCCTGTGCTTAAAGTTGTTAGATCTACAGAAAAGTGTAATGACTGTGGTCTTTGCGCAAAAAAATGTCCTTACGGAATAGACGTAGATAAGACCGGATCTGTAAAGAATGTAGATTGTAATCTTTGTGGAGAGTGTATTGCAAGCTGTAATCAGGATGCTCTCACATTCGGAGGTAAAAAATTCTTCCGTTGGGTTCCTGCAACTCTTACAATTGTTCTCTTCTTTGTGGCATTCTTCCTTGGTAGAACAATCGAGCTTCCAACTATCGATATTAAATGGGGAGATGAGGCAAAACATGAGCAGCTTGAGAAGTTCCGTGTAGAGGGTCTTCGCTCGGTTAAGTGCTACGGCAGCTCAATGGCTTTTTCGGCAACATTACAAAAGATTCCGGGAGTTTACGGTGTTGCAACTTTTGTTAAACACTCGTATGTTGACATCTACTATGTACCTTCCGAAATTACAGAAGATAAGGTGCGTGAATTGATTTATGTCCCTTCTAAATTTAAGATTGCAACCCCGCCGGTTGAGGAGCAGTTAATCAAGGTTCTTACTATCTATACAGAGAAGATGTACGACAGGATGGATCCAAACTACCTTGGTCTTCAGTTTAGAAACAGCGGTAAGGGCTATTACGGAATTGAGACCGAGTATAACTGCCCGCTTATTGTAAGGTTATATATGAATCTTAACGAGCCTGTAGATGAGAAATTTATCAAATCTATGGTTGAGATGAAGGAGCTTGAGATGCTTGTTCACGGAGGAGGCACCAATATTGTTAAGGTAGATTTTGAGTACATTGGTATGGCAGAGGGCACAGACACTATTACAAGAAGAGAGTTCCTTGAGCGTCAGTTTAACAAATTCTCCGTTCCATTTAAGACCAACCAGGAGAAGTGGGATGGCAACAATGCCGCTGTTTACGAACTGGTATATCCTAATCTCGACAAGCCGCTTGTTACAAGAAATCTCCCATTCCTCTCAAACCATCTATCTCAGATAGAGGGGTTCCTTGGCATTGAGACCCTTCTAAACGATAATGACGACTACTGCTTCCGGATTACCTACATTAAAGGTATTCTTGATGATGAGAAGATATGGGAGGCTCTTAACAGAACTAAGTGGACCATCAAGAACAGGGCCGGCGAGATGGAAGATGTAGATCCTAAATTCTCTTTCGAAGAGAAGGGAGCTACAATCTCAGTTGACTAAGCTACATTACATATTTAACGGCAAATTAATATTAATGAAACATTTAACTAAAGTTACCTCACTCTTCATACTGCTCCTGACCTTAACACCGTCAAGAGCAGATGAGGGGATGTGGCTTATAAATCTCCTCGACAAAAATCTCTCTGCAAAGATGAGAGCTGCCGGGTTGAAGATTGATTCAAAAGTGATTTATGACGAGAACACGGCATCCATCAGTGATGCCGTTGTTGCTCTGGATTTTGGCTGTACCGGGAGCATTATCTCTCAGGATGGCCTGCTGATTACAAACCACCACTGCGCCTATGGCGATATTCACACTCTAAGTACTCCCGAAAAAAATTATCTTGAAGATGGCTTTTGGGCAATGACAAGAGATCAGGAGATACATATCAAGGGTAAATCTGTCTTCTTCCTTAGAAAGGTGATTGATGCCACTCAGGAGGTAAAGGAGGTTTTCGACTCCCTAAAAGCTGCCGGACAACCATCAGGTATGCGCAGGATATCCTCCGTTATAGAGAAAAAGCATAACCAATCCAGCGGTATGGAGAGTATGCTTATGTCAATGTGGAGAGGTTCCAAATACTACATTTTCTATTACGAAGTCTATACAGATATAAGACTTGCAGGGGCACCCCCTGTGTCAATCGCAGCATACGGTGGAGATACCGACAACTGGGAGTGGCCGCAACATAAGGGTGACTTTGCTCTCTACAGGGTTTACGGAGATAAGGATGGAAAGCCCGCAAAATACTCATCGGATAATGTTCCAATAAAACCCAAGAAAGTGTTAAATATCTCTTCCAAAGGGGTAAAAGAGGGTGATTATACAATGGTTATCGGGTTCCCGGGCAGGACAAACAGATACAACTCCTCTTTTGGAGTAGATGAGAAGGAGAGGGTTACCAATCCGGTCTCTGTTAAAGTTCGCCAGAACAGACTCAGAATAATGAACAGCTTTATGGAGCAGGATCCATCAATAAGATTGATATACGCCGATCTATATTTTGGGATAAGCAATGTTCAGGAGTTGCTCGAGGGGGAGATATATAACTTCCATCGCTATGGCGTTGTTAAGATAAAGCAAGATCAGGAGAGTGAGCTTCAGAGATGGATAGATAGCGATCCCGAGAGAGTTGAAAAGTGGGGCAATCTTCTCGGTAAACTTAGAGAGAGCTATAAAAGTCGTGAAGATATTACCAGAGCTAAGAAGTATTTTCAGGAGACAATGGTTGGAGGACAGGGATTTATCTATCTTGGTAACAGAGCCAACTCTCTCCGTACAGCCAAAGAGAGAGAGAATCTTGATACTCTTAAAGTTGGGTCTCCACACCATAAGGTTCTCTTAAGAAATATTGAGGCCGGATTTGCGGCAAGCGACCTTAGGGTAGAGAGAGAGTTGATGAAGTATCAGCTTAGAGAGTTTATAAATAATGTTCCAAAAGAGTTTTGGGGTGAGTATATAACAAAGCTGAATCTCGACTTTAAGGGAGATAGTGACTCAATGGTGGAGTATATCTTTGAGAACTCTATACTATTGTCACCGGAAAAGTTTCGTGAAGCTACCGTTAAAGATCAGCCGATTACGCTCTATATAGATGATCCGCTCTCACTACTTGCCAAATCTGCAAAGATAACCGAGTTCAATCAGGAGGAGAGTGATATGATGGAGGGAGAGAGTATCTCTGCCTTAGAGGCACAATACACCAGAGCCTTCTACCAGATGAATCTTGAGAGGGGTGTTGTACAGTATCCTGATGCAAATTCAACCATGCGTCTTACATATGGAACAGTGGGGCCTATCAACCCTTCTGACGGAATTTACTATAGTGCTCATAGCACTACGCAGGGCTTTATAGATAAATATAATCCCGGCAGCTATGAGTTTAATATTAAACCTGAGATGCTGGAGCTCATAAAATCACAAGATTGGGGAAGATGGGGAGAGAAGGGTAAGATGTATGTAAATTTCCTCTCCGATAATGACATAACAGGAGGAAACTCAGGTAGCCCTGTACTTAATGCAAGAGGTGAGATTATTGGTCTCGCTTTTGATGGTAACAAGGAGTCATTGGCCTCTGATGCATATTTTCATCCAATGATGAATAAGTGTGTGAATGTAGATATCCGCTATGTACTGTGGATTATTGAGAAGTACGCAAAAGCAGATCACTTTATAAAGGAGATGAATATCTCTGCTAAATAATATACCATGAACCAAATACGTACAATTATAGCTCTTGTTATTATATTAATAACAGGTTCTGCAGCTTTTGGACAGATACCGGATCTTTCACAGCCGTTACCCTCCGACAATAATTACAAAATCGGAAAGCTGGAAAACGGTCTTACATACTATATTAGACCCTCCAAAAACCCTATCGGGAGAGCAGAGTTTTTTATAGTTCATAATGTTGGCTCTCTTCAGGAGAATAACGATCAGAGAGGTCTTGCCCATTTTCTTGAACATATGGCATTTAACGGAACAAAAAACTTCCCAGACAAACTACTGTTAGAGTATTTCGGAAGTATAGGAGTGAAGTTTGGAGCAAACATCAATGCATACACATCTATGGAGAGAACTGTTTACAATATATCTGCAGTACCTCTCCACCGAAGCACAATAATTGACTCTGCCCTTCTTGCTCTTCACGACTGGTCTCACTATATCTCATGCGAACCGGAGGAGATAGAGGCAGAGCGTGGAGTTGTAAGGGAGGAGTGGCGTCGCGGAGATGATGCAAGAACGAGGATGATGAAAGGGATTAGCCGTTTTGAACAGACCGGATCCCGGTTTGCCCAAAGAGATGTTATCGGCCTTATGTCTGTTATAGATAATTTTTCCAGACAAACACTTCTTGACTATTATCATAAGTGGTACAGACCCGATCTCCAGGCGATTATTGTAACCGGAGATATTGAGATTAACGATATCGAGAAGAGGATAAAAGAGAGGTTCTCAACCATTCCAAAGGTAGAGAACGGCGCTGTAAGGGAGTCATACACTATTCCTGTAAATAAGAGACCCATTGTAGGATTTCACACCGATCCCGAGAGCAAGGCACTATCTGTAAGGTTGACAATAAAGCATCCTCACAAGCCTTCTGAGGTAAAACACACCTACGAATCTCTTTACGACGAGCTTCTTAAGAACCTGTTTCTTGATATGTTTAAGGTAAGATGCCAGGCGGCAGTTGAGGGTCCCGACTCTCTTGCCCGTGCACTAATTCCAGTGCTTGGGAACATAAGCTACGCTTCGGGAACTTTCACAACAACTGCTCTCCCAATAAACAACAAAAAGATATTCGATGCTCTAAAAGCTATTCTTATTGAGGTTGAGAGAGTGAATCAATATGGTTTTGACCAGGAGGAGCTGGCACCCGCAATTCTAAGAGTTAAGAAGCAGTGGGAGACAAACCACTCACGAATCAAAAACCCTAAGAACAGTGATTATGTATCCTTTGCAATAGAGAACTTTACTCGTAATTATCCTATCCTTGACATTGACCGCTATTTTAATTTAGCTCAGGAACTATTGGATAAAATCACTATTGATCACCTGAAGAGTGCACTTCCCGATATCCTGACACAGGAGAACAGAGTAGTGATTTTTGCTGTTCCGGAGAGTGATATTGAGTATCTTCCAACCGAAGACGAGGTTCTCTCCCTAATGGATGAGATTAAACACAGCTCACTTGATAAGTACACACCTACTACCGATAAGGAGCTTGTAATTAAGCAGAAGCCTATTGAAGCAACTATCCTTAAAACAAGATCTCTCACCTCTAAGGATCTCAATATTAAATATGAGAAACAGCTTGACTCTGCAACTGAGTGGGTTCTTGAAAACGGAGCAAGGGTAATCTGGAAAGAGAGTTTCGGTAGTGATAAGAGCGTTCGTATGAAAGCTTTCCGTCCGGGAGGATACTCAAAAATTGGGAGTATCGAGGACATTAAGCTCTTAGAGGGATTTCTTACCCATTTTACCGTAAATGGGATGAACCGGAACGAGCTTGCAAAGTGGTCATTAAGAAACGGAGTCTCTGTTAAACCAAACATCAGTTACAGAAGTGATGACTTTACCGGTTCATTTACCGTAAAAGATGCTGAGTCGTTTTTCCGTCTCCTTCATCTCTTCTTTACAGATGTTAGTGTGAGTGAAAGCGATATAAACAACTTAAAGACAAGAATGAGAAGGGATCTCAATTCCGAAAAGGGCGAGAAGTACAGGTACAATGATACAGTTTCCAAAGTGAGATTTGCAAAAGATCTTACCAAAACCGAATATGATGAGGCATATATAAACTCTATCTCGTCTGATAAGCTTTTATCTCTTTACAATTCGCATATTAAGAACCCCACAGGATACACATTTGTTTTCTCGGGCCCAATGAAGGCACAAGATGCAGAGATATACATTAAAAGATATATTGCATCTATCGCTGGTGAGGGGAGCCCTGTTAAAGAGAAGCCTCTTTACCGAGAGTCTGTTTTCCGTGACGGAGAGGCTCAAATACGCTACAAGGCAAAGAATATGCTTAGCAGCAAGGCGGAGATTTCAAGAACCTATCACGGCAAAGCCATCTACTCTGCAGAGAATAGTATGAAAGCGAAATTCATCTCTTACATTCTAAGAGAGAGGTATATGAAATCTATCCGTGAGGAGCGTGGCGGGACATACTATGTATCCGTTATGGAGTCAATGACTAAATACCCCACACCAATATGCCGCTTTACAATCGAGTTTGACACCGATCCTGCTCTTGTGGACGAACTTCTTGAGGTTGTGCAGGAGGATATAGATAACCTGGTAAAATATGGACCGACAGAAAAGGAGATGAGAGAGATCAATCTATATCTTAGCAAGGTTTACGAAGATGCCGAATACACAACTCCTTGGTTATCTATAATTTGCAACTCAATTCAGGGAGAGGAGGATCATCGGTTAAGCCAAAAGCACCTCTTGGATAAGATGAACCGTGAGGATATAAGAAAATTTGCTGAGCAGATCTTTGGTGCCGGGAACAGAAAGACATTTGTATTTGAACCCGAAATCTAACATAGTGTTACCTTAAATATTTTTACTCCTAATAAATATGGCAGACTCTTTGTTATGTATATATCTAAAAAAAGGGATATGAGAACAAAAAACTTTCTTTTACTGTTGCTACTCGTTGCACTATCGGGCTGTGGACCGGTTATCTTATCTTCTGACAGGGAGAACAGAGAGGGATCTGTTTACAGAAGAGGGTACGATGTAAGGCAGGACCCCCGCTCAGGAAGAGGCTATGACAATAGCAGGAATGTACATAACAAGAGAGCTGCCAACGGCTATATAGTCTTTGTTAAGGAAAACTCAAGATACGACCGTGTTACTGTAGTTGTGGACGACAAAATCAGGTTTAACATAAGTCATGACTATAGAGGAAGATATCCAAGAGTTAAGGAGATAAAGGTAAAACCTGGCAGACACAATGTTAAGGTCTACTTCAACGGTAGATTAATCCAGCAAAGGAGTATAACAGTAGCTCCGGAAAGAAATGTAAGGATATCGCTATAATCTCTTTCCTGTCGGCGGCATAATCCTGCCTGCAAAAGAGAGAGCTAGAGCTAGAGCGATTAGTATAAACCCGGGTTCGGCATATTGAACCCCCTGGGCCCAGATGATCTGGAGAACAGCAAGGAAGATCAGAGAGATTGCAGAGAGCAATCTCTCTGCTTTTTTCCACCCTTTTACAGAAGCCAGCACCACCAAAAGGTAGAATGGGTTGCACCAAAGAAGGTTATAGTTTGAGTAGAGCTCTCTGTGCTCTGTTATCATAATGATTAACAACATAACAGAACCAAGGAGTCCGATACTCCCTAAGAAGAGGTTATCGAATGTGCGTGAACAACGCCTCTTTAAAAAAACTAACAACATCAAAGCAAGAAGAGCAGCAAAAACAGTTATCGGGGAGAAGATCTTACTAATTAGAGATTTTGAAGCTCTCTCTTCCAAAGAGTCTTCTAACAGTGTAATATCCTCTTTTACAAGAATAATATCTCCATTGCCGATTTCACCGGTAATGTTGAAAAGATTCTCCGGCAGAAACATTGTCTGGTATATATCTACCTCCTTGTCGAGACTTGATCCAAGGATAAGAGATATTCCAAACTTAGTCCAGCCGTTTATATATCTGTTTATTAACTCTCTGTCTGTAACCCCGGATGGCAGATTTTTGAGCTCCTGCACCCTGTTAGTTAGCGGAATTATTATATCCCTTAACTCAGATGTGCAGTTCTTATACAAAAAACTGTATAGATAATATCTGTTTTCCGGTCTGTAGAGATACTCCAAACGCTCCATAACTTCTGTTGTCTGCTCAACGGTAAGGTTTAATATCTGCTCCTTAACACCTCTCCCCTCCCATTCGTATTGAGCTATAAAGTCAGGCATATATTGAATGCCAAGCATATACTTTAATTTCCCCTTTATAAATTTGATATAGAAATTGGGAGTATTAAAATCGAAGAGGCCGAAATTAAAAACGATATCTCTTCCTGATTCTGGATAATAAGCTCTTAAAGCACTGTGTCCGAAAATAGAGTACAGCTCATCCCCGGATGAGCAGGTTATTAGTGACAGTCTGGGACTCTCCGCCGCTAGATCTTTTGGAGAGAGAAGTAGGAGTACTATTAAAAAAGAGGTAAAGAATCTACTCATCATGTTAATTATTAGATTTATAAACACTTTATAATAACTATTTACCCGGTCTCCATCTTGAGAAGAGGGAGTTACTCTTTGGAAAGATCCCTCTCTGTCTGGTTCTGATATCCTCGGCAACATAGAAGACACCTGGATCAAAACCGGTAAAGATCTTCTCAACTCTTCTCATATATTTTCTCTCAACAACGGTCTCTATTATATCTATCTCTCCAAGAGATCCCGTTCCATGTATAAGGGTTGCACCAAAATTCTCTCTGTTAAGAAGAGTTACCAGCTCTTTCCCGTTACCTCGTGTGTAGACTCTGCAGAGTAGTACCCCAAAAGCTATTCTCTTCTCAATCAATATTCCAACAAAATTCCCTGCTGCATAGCCGCCTGCATACGATATATATGCAAGTGCATCATTAGCCCTTGCAAAGATCTCCGAAATTATGACTATCCAGATAAGAACTTCAAAAAAACCAATTACAGGGGCGATGTACTTCTCACCCTTCGAGACAAATATTATCCTTAATGTACCAAGTGATACATCAACAATTCTTCCAAAAAAAATTATCAATGGAAGAAGATAGGGGTAGTTATCTAGTAAGCTTAACATTTGCTTTGACTAATTAAGAATCTGTTTAAATGCATCACCCAGATGACGGGCAATATCTCCGGAGATAAGAGACTCCTCTCCATATTTAGAGGCGACTATATCCCCTGCCAAACTGTGAATAAAGACCCCTGCAATTGCGGCATCCCTTGCACAATAACCCTGAGTCATCAGACCTAAAATAACTCCTCCCAGCACATCTCCGCTACCTGCTGTTGCCATTCCCGGATTGCCGGTTGAATTGAACCAAAGTTCACCGTCAGGTGTTGACACAGTGGTGTTTGCCCCCTTAAGAACAACAGTTACACCATTATCGGCAGAGAATTTAACCTGTTTCTCTACAGCCTCCCTCGAATCGGCTGACTCTCCGGCTATCCTTGTAAACTCCTTTGGGTGAGGAGTTAAAACTGAGTTATGAGGAAGATCTCTCAGAATGTCCCTGTTGACAGATATAATATTGATTGCATCTGCATCTATTACCATTGGCTTGTTGCACCTTGAGACCAACTCCCTAAGTGCAGTCACCGTCTCAGGTGCCTTGCCCAAGCCCGGACCTACTGCAACTGCACTAAATTTATCAAGCTCCTTCTCAACAATTGAGGTAAAGATATTTTCGGAAGAGTCTGTTGTGCAAATTGCCTCAGGAACAGATATCTGAATAATATCATACAACCTTTTTGGCACATGAACGGTTATCAGACCCAATCCGGCTCTTAATGCCCCTATTGCAGAGAGAACGGCAGAACCAGCCATTCCTGTTGAGCCGGCAATCAATAATCCATGACCATAATCTCCCTTATGAGAGTACTTTCCCCTCTTTTTTAGAATCTTACGAACACTTGCCTCATCAATCATATTGTAAGGTGTTTTTAACCTCTCAATAATATCAAGATCAAGGCCTATCTCTATCACATACCAATCTCCTGTAAATGGGTAGTTCTCCTTGAAAAACATACATAGCTTAGGAAACTCAAGTGTCAGTGTATAGTTAGCCCTTACTACAGCAGCCTTACAATCTTCATTCTTGACATCCGAAAGAAGTCCGCTCGGCACATCGATAGATACAACAATACAATCTGAGTTATTGATTGACTCAATTATCTGACAGTATATACCCTCAACAGATCTGTTGAGACCTGTCCCGAATATTCCATCAATAACAATTGACTCATTAGAAAGAACCGGAATATCCTCTACCTCATCTATCTCATTAACAATAACACTACCAAATATATAAAGCTCTTCTATCAGAGCTCTCCTTACATAGGGGGTATCCCTTTTCGATTTTTGTGGTTTTATTAAATAGAGTCTGCAGTCAATATTTCTTGAACCTAAAGAGGCTGCCAGTGCTATTGCATCATTTCCGTTATTTCCCGGCCCGGCAAAGATAATAACTCTTCGCTTCTCCTTTAAGATATTACTTTTAAGCCAGCCGGAGAGCTGTTTTGCCACCCTTTTAACAAGCGCATAATCGTCAATCGCCTGACTTTGGAGCGTGCATTTGTCTATCTCTGCAATTTGCGGGGATGTAAATATCTTCATGAGAAACTATTGTGATTTTGCTTATATGAAAAATTATCTTCTGGTAAGAGTGTACTGAGACCACCTTGACACATCAACTCTCTGTCTTTTATTATTAAGACAATGCATCTTACCATTATCGGCTTCGAAGAATTTTGTTTCACCACCTTTAAGTGTTAAAGATATAATATTACCCTGCCTTCTGTAGACTCCCTCATCAACCATCTTACTCTCTCTATCCTCTAAATTCTCCATCTTAAAGAGATAGGTGGAGTCCTTTCTCAGGATAAGGGTGGTTCTTATACCCATTCCACCCGGATAGGGCAGAATTCCATGATAATCACCATCTATCTCCTTAATTCTATTTATGTGTTCTGTCTCTACCCGAAAAGTGGTTGAATCGGAATTGACATTCCACCTACAGCTATTAAGAAGAGATAGCAGCAAAATAGTTATAAGGCAGGTTCTCATCTTCTGCGAACAAGATAGGAGCCAATAACACTTAAAAGCATATCTTTTCCTACAGGTTTTGTCAGATAATCTGTACAGCCCGCATTAATGGCCTTCTCTCTGTCTCCGTCGAGAGCAAATGCCGTTAGGGCAATTACAGGTATCTCGTTATTTAGCTTTCTTATCTCCCTTGTTGCCTCATAACCATCCATAACCGGCATCTTGATATCCATAAGAACAATATCAACAAGGGGATTGTTCTTGAACATATCAACAGCTTCGGCACCATTCTTTGCGTGTATGACGGATATATCCTGATGTCTTACAACAAGTTTTACGTACTCTGCATTGGCATAATCATCCTCTGCCAAAAGCAATCGGAAATTTCCTCTATTCCGGCTATCTTTGAAGCCGCTCTCGGGTCCGCTGATAATCATTACAAATTATTCTGTTTTCTCGATATTATTAAAGTGCAATAAAGGTATAAAATTATTGCTTTACAAATGTCCATTTCACTTTTAAAATAAACAAAATGTTATTAAAATGGTTTTATTCAAATAACAACTTAAACGTTTATAAGATATGACCGAAAGAGAATTGCCGGATATAAGTAGAGATCTATCTGATATGAGAAGAGAGTATAAGTCAGAGCCACTGGTGATTGAAAATCTTGACAGCAATCCGTTTCGGGAGTTTTCAAAGTGGATGGAGAGTGCAATCAATGTTGAGGATGGGGAGGCAAATGCTATGGTTCTTTCGACAGCGGATGCACTGGGGCGACCCTCTTCGAGAATTGTTCTGCTAAAGAGCTACTCTTGGGATGGATTTACCTTTTTTACCAATTACAACAGCAAAAAGGGTAGAGATATCTCGGAGAATAGTAGGGTTGCTCTTCTACTATTCTGGCCAAAATCTTTCAGACAGATCAGAGTAGAGGGGATAGCCTCAAAAATTGACCCGAGGTTGTCTGACAGATATTTCCTATCCCGTCCTGTAGAGAGCAGGGCCTCATCTCTCTTATCCAAGCAGAGCGAAGTTCTTGAAAGCAGAGAAGATTTTGAAAACAGTGTAATCAACCTTACAAGAGGTAATACTAATATAGAGAGGCCGTCACACTGGGGCGGATATTCAGTGACCCCTCTCTCTTTTGAATTTTGGCAGGGTGGAACAGGCAGATCTCATGACAGATTTCTCTATACCATTGAGAGAGAGGAGTGGAAGATTGAACGGCTCTACCCCTGAGCGGCAGGATTATCCTCTTACACTTATATCGTATAGCATTTTTGTATTGAGAATCTCAATATCACGCTCCTTTAATCGGATTACTCCATCTTTCTCGAAATTTTTTAATAGTTTAACAGCACTCTCTGTTGAGGTAGAGGCAAAATCTGCTATATCTCTTCTCGATAAATGGTTGTAAATATCGTTATAATCTCTCTTTACAGAGTCAAGATAGATAAGGGTCTCTGCCATCCTTCCATTTATCTGCTTATAAATAAGAGAGTTTAATCTTGAATAGAGGATAGTGTTCTCTTGGGAGTAACGTTTTATAAAACTCATGGCAAATAGTGCATTCTTCTCGAGAACTGTAGTAATGGCATCCTTCTCAACCAAAAAAGCTGAACACTCAGTAATGGCAGCAACAGAGTAGTTATAGATGTTCCCGGCAAAGAGAGAGGAGAGGCCGGTAAACTCTCCGGGCTGAATAATCTTAAGGTTGTAGCTTTTATCTGGATACCCCTCCACATACTGTCGACACAATCCATTTACAATAAAGAGAATGTAAGAGGCAAATGCACCCTGTTTGGTAAGAGAGTCGCCTTTTCGAAAATGAATCAGAGTTTTACTCGACTTAACAAGATCCAACTCATCTTTGGAGAGTATCGCAAAACATGGAGCAGATATGTCACAGATAAATTCGCTATCCTTCTCTGTAATTGTTTTCACCATAAAATAATTATTATGGCAAAGATAATTCAAATCAATCAAAAAGTTGTTCAATATCAACAATAGAGCTGTTCTAACAGATTGCAAAATCCATTGATATAAGTGACTTACACTCTAACTTTGCATCATAATAAATTTTAAAATAAAAAAGAGAAGACTATGTTATACACAAATCTTAAACACATCGAATCTGCTGCAGAGTACAATAAAATATTATCTGAAAATGAAAACGTTATGATAATATGCGGTCGTATGGGCCCTATGTGTATCCCGGTTTACGGGATTGCAGAGGAGTTGGAGAGCGAATATAAACACGTTAAGTTTTTTGATATGGAGTTTGATAATCCTGAGTCGTATGTGATACGTAACCTACCGGAAGTAAGGGGTTTTATGGGTATTCCTTTCACTCTCTACTACAAAAACGGTAAGGTAGTAAAGGCAACATCGAGTATCCAGACCAAAGAGATGATCACTACAATTCTTGATAAAGAGTTCTAATCGCTATGGAGAATACAAACCACTACCAGACAATAGTTATAGGAGGGGGACCTGCCGGCCTTACTGCCGGCATCTACCTCTCAAGATCGCGGATAAAAACACTTATACTTAATGAGGGTACCATCGGAGGGCAGATGGTTCTTACTCATGAAGTTGCAAACTATCCCGGAGTAGAGAGCATTAGCGGCTATCAGCTTGCTAACATAATGAAGAGGCAGGCTCTCTCATTCGGATGTGAGATTAAATCAAATATAACTATAAGGGATCTAATCTTGGATGAAGATATCAAAAGGGTAGAACTTGCAGATGGCAAGATATTCACCTCTGATACAATAATTATTGCAACCGGGGGGCGCTCAAGGAGCCTTGGAGTGCCGGGCGAAGAGAGACTCAAAGGAAGAGGAATATCCTACTGTGCTACTTGCGACGGTGATTTTTTTACAGATAAAGAGATTATTGTGGTAGGAGGAGGGAACTCTGCTCTTGAAGAGGCAGTATCGCTGACAAAGTATGCAAAAAAGGTGACAGTTGTTCATCAGTTTGACCACTTTCAGGCATTTGAACATGCAGTTAAAGAGGCAAAAGAGAACCCGAAAATCAGTTTTATCATGGAGTCGTCCATTACCGAATTTTTTGGAGAAGAGAGGGTTGAGAGTGTTGATATTAAGAGCATTCAAAGCGGAGAGGTCTCAAATTTTAAAACTGACGGTGCTTTTATATTTATAGGATATGTTCCAAATACCGAGTCACTCAGGGAGAAGATCGAACTTAATAAATGGGGAGAGATAGTAACAGGCAACGATATGTCAACAAACTTAAAGGGGGTTTTTGCCGCAGGAGATAGCGTTGCTAAGAGATACCGTCAGGTTACTACAGCGGTAAATGACGGAACAATTGCAGCTCTTAGTGCTGCCTCTTATATTAATGATAAAAAAAGGGTAAGCTGATAGTAATATCTATTAAGGTAAATATTTACGAAGAACAGATATAAGAACCTCTTCACTTATCGGTTTCGAAAGATAGTCATTGCAACCTGCATCAAGAGATATTTTTCTGTCAATAGGGAGAGCATTAATTGTCTGAGCTACAATTATTACAGACTTATTAAACTCTCTTATCCTTTTTGTGGCCTCAAGTCCGTCCATAACAGGCATTCTAAGATCCATAAGGATAATAGATATCTCCGGATTCTGTTCCATAAAGAGTACCGTCTCCTCTCCGTTTTTTGCATGAATAACTGTAAGCTTCTCCTTTTTTAGTATAGTTTCAAGATACTTATAGCTAATCAAATCATCCTCTGCAACCATTACAACAGGATTAATCCCATCTGGATCTGCTCCGGAAGATCTCTTCTCAACCTCTATGGCTTCAAAAACTGCTGGAGTATAAGGAATTGAGAACCAGAAGGTACTCCCTTCTCCGACCTGAGACTCAACCCATATATCTCCCTCTAAGAGAGATATATATGCCTTGACAATTGAGAGGCCCAGGCCTGAGCCCTCATGTGGTCTGGTGTAGTCTAGGTCAGCCTGTACAAAACGTTCAAAAATTGCATTAATCCTATCGGGGGATATTCCGGGTCCTGTGTCCTTAACATAAAATAGGAGTCTGTTATCTTGAATTCTATTCCCAAACTCAATATATCCCTTCTCAGTAAACTTTACAGCATTCTTAATCAAGTTTGTAAGAATCCCGTCAATAATATGCTGATCTGATATAATAATTGAGTCATCCCCCTTAACCTGCTCATTAACTTCAAGTTTAAGCCCCTTCTCACCTGTCTGTTTCCTGAAAAACTCAAACTGATATCTAAAAATCTCCTCTAAATTGATCTTTGATTTGTGTACCGGCAGCTGTCCCGACTCAATTTTTGATATCTCAATTATATCGTTTATTGTATTGAGAAGCCTCTCACCACTTTTATTGATAATATCAAAATAGTACTGTCTGTCGTCACCCGACAACTCTATGTCGTTGAGAAGCTGTAGAAACCCCATTATCCCATTCATTGGGGTCCTGATCTCATGGCTCATGTTTGCAAGAAATGCAGATTTTAGCCTGTCGCTCTCCTCCGCCCTCTCCTTTGCAACAATCAGATTGCGAATCATATTTGTCCTCTCAAGTACTATTGATAGCTCGTGTGCTATAATCTCAATCATCCTCGCATTTCTGCTGTCATATGCATCGGGATCACTATAACTCTGAACAACTATCACCCCGACGACCTCACTCTCTGTTTTTAGAGGGACTCCAAGCCAGCACTCCGACGGAGTACCTAAAAACGACACTCTGCTCTCTCTTGCGAACTCTAACACCTGCTCTCTGTTAAGGAGAATACTCTTACCTGTCTTTACAACATATCCCGATAGTGACTTATCTGCATCCCATTCGGTAAAGTCATCCTTCTCATCCTCGAAGAATACTTTTCTCAGAACGTTCCTCTCCTTATTGTAGAGTGCTACAAAAAAGTTTTTGGTTTCCAGAATTTTGCTCAACTCGCTTCTCACTACAACCAAAAGCTCCTCCAGACTCTTTGCAACTATTGAGTACTTGGTTATCTCATAAAGTATCTGATGAATATCCTCATCTCTCTTTCTGTCAGTTATGTCGTTATTCATAACAATTGCGCCCTGTATAGCACCGTCATTATCGATAATGGGTGCAGTATAGTTGAGAATAACCCTCCTTTTACCATCAAAAGCTTCAATTTCGAGCATCTCGTCCTTAATCTCCACCCCTGTTTTTATGGTCTTTGCAAGTGCCCAATCATCTGCAGATATCTCCTCTCCTGAGGGAAGTCGGCGAGCTTTGAAAACTCCGTAATCTTGCGGGGAGACTGTAGGTTCTGCTCCCCATATCTTTACTCCTGCGGGGTTTCCCCTTAAGAGTTTACCATCTTTATCTGCAAACCACAATCCAATAGGAAGTACATCAAATATTTGATTCAGCAGAGCCTCTCTCTTCTTAAGCTCATCGGCTGCTATCTTACTCTGAGTCACATCTCTTGCAACTCCAAACATTATCTCCTCCTCTCTGTATGGATATGAGTTCCAGGATAGCCACTTAACGGTTCCATCCTTACATATATATCTGTTTTCGAACATATAAACCTCTTTCCCATCAATAATGGAAGATCTTACACTCTCTGTCTTCTCCCTGTCGTCGGGGTGAACAAAGTGTAGCCAAGGTTTTGAGAGCAGCTCCTCCTTACTCCAGCCTAACTCTCTCTCCCACGAAGGATTAAGGTCTATAAAATAGCCGTCATAGCCTGCAATACATATCATATCTAGGACATGATTGTAAATCTTATCACTCATCATCAACCTCTTCTCTGCAATTTTGTTTTCTGTAACATCGGTAATTACCGTTGCAAATTGGTTTATCTGAGGCCTGTAGGCAACAACGCTGTAATATCTTTTCAGTTCGCGGGCGAAATCCTGGAAAGTTGCCGGTCTTCCTGTTAAGGCAACCTCTCCGTATCTCTCAATCCAGTACCTCTCTGTATTTGGAAGTACCTCCAGCACTCTTTTCCCTATTATACTCTCCCGTTTTAGTCCGGTCAATTTTTCAAAGCCGGGATTAATATCCAGAAATATGTAATCTACAGGCACCCCATTCTCATCTGTAACTATTTCGTGCACAGCCAGCCCCTGCTCCATTTGAGTGATAAGGGAGCGAAACTTCTCTTCGCTTTTTCGTAGTGACAGCTCTGCAGTTATCCTCTCCCTCAGCTCTCTCTCCAGATTCTCTGTCCTCTTTGCCACAAGGGATTCAAGGCGGAGTTTCTCATCTCTTCTGAATAGATTTGCCGATCTGATCTTTAGCATAGCCTTTAACTGAGCTGTAAGCTCTGTATCATCTATAGGTTTTGAAAGAAAGGCCTCTGCTCCCGCATCAAGGGCACGGATACGGTTTTCACGACTCTCTTTAAGTGCTGTAATAAACACTACCGGGGTATTCTCAAGTGTTCTAATCTCCTTGATCTGCCGGCAAACCTCAAACCCATCCATACCGGGCATAACAATATCGAGAAGGATAATATCGGGCTCCTCAGATAGTGCAAGACGGACTCCCTCCTCTCCACTGATGGCTGTTATCACATTTACATCGGGGAAGGCATCCTTTATAATCGCATTAATTGCAATCAGATTATCATGCATATCGTCAATTGCGAGAATCGTTGCCATTACTATTAGGGATTAAGTTTATATATTATTTGAAATCATAGTCTTTACAGCCTTAAGCAATTGACCTTTACTTATATTGCCCTTCCTAATCAATTGCTGAATATTGTTGTGTTTAAGATCTGACAGCTCTCTTTTATCGAGATATTTTGCAGTAAGAATCAATATTGGTATCCGGGCAGTGCTTTGTTGATCTCTTATGTTTTTGAGAGTTTCGAATCCATCCATCTCCGGCATCATCAGGTCGAGTATCATAGCGTCAGGCTGCTCAACTGTCAACTTCTTAAGGGCCTCAACACCATTCAGTGCATAGTCAACTATATAACCCGCCTCTTCGAGTATATCCCTAAGCTGAATCACCGAAGCTTCGGTGTCTTCAACAATTAGCACCCTCTTTCCGGAGCCTTCCGATTCATCGGAGTTCCAATTGCTTATCTCCTCTTGCACAACTCCATCTGCAGGAATAAAGATGGTGAATTGCGACCCCTTACCAGGGGCACTCTCAACCTCAATATCTCCTCCAATCAGCAGAACATTCTTTCTTGCAATTGCAAGCCCTAAACCTGAGCCTCCATAACTCTTAGAGTTTGTACTATCTACCTGACGAAACTCATCAAAAATAAATGGGATATGCTCCTGAGCTATACCAATACCGGTATCGGCAACCCTAATCGCAATCCTATCTCCCTCTTTATAAGATGAGATTGTAATCTCGCCCTTATGGGTAAACTTGACTGCATTTGACAGAATATTTTGGAGAATATGTCTGCATCTGCTAAAGTCACTCTTAATAACTAATTCGCTATTTAGATTCTCTACCTTTATATCGAGACCTTTCTGTTTCGCAAGAGGGGATATCATATCTACTGACTCAGTAGTGAGAGTCTCTACAGTAAACACACTATCAATTATCTCCTCTTTTCCGGATTCAATTTTGGCTATGTCAAGAATATCGTTGATAAGTTCAAGCAACTGTTTTCCGTTACGGGAGATAACCCCTAAGTAACCATACTCCTCTGCCGGAATTGAATTCATAAGTCTTCTCTCTAATACTCCTGAAAGGGCTATTACAGAGTTCAGCGGGGTTCTTAATTCGTGACTCATGCTCGATAAAAAAGTTGTCTTGAGACGATTAGCCTCAGAGAGTTCTCTCTTTTGAGTATCCAACTCTCTGTTTTGCTCAGAAAGCTCCCCTGCAAGTGAGTATAGCTCGCTTTTCTGCTGTTCAAGTTCGCTCTTTTGTTGCTCCAGTTCGCTCTTTTGTTGCTCTTGAATCGCAGTGAACTTCACAATCTTTCTGTACGCAAGGATGCCGCTCATTCTTGCGTTTATGGCATTATGAGTAGAGTAGATAAGGTTGAGACTACTCCTGTGAAAAGGAGTTAGAGAGCATAGAGTAATCATTGAGACACACTCTCCGGATGTTATAACCGGTATTGTAACTATCTCTTTTGGCTTATAATCTCCGCTAACGGTTGAGAATGAAAATCTGCTGTCATCCGGAATAGATTTGATATGCTCTATTTTTTTGGTGGCTAAGGGCTTCCCAAATTCCCCTTCAAAATTATGTGCCGAAAAAGATCTGCACCCCACAGAGTTCATCCCTATACACTCGTAGTGTTCAAACATGCTTTTGTCTTCACTCAGCATATAGAGTGCTCCCATCTGTGCACCTGTCTGGTCGGTTAATGCACTAAGCAGCAAATGGCAAAACCTATGAGAGTCATCTTCACTAACCAGTATCTTTGATATCATTACCGATCTCTTATTGAGCTCCAACTCCTCCTCTATGGTCTCTGCAAGTGTGTTAAAGGAGTCCGAGAGTTGTCCGAACTCATTTCCGGAAGAGTATAAGCTTCTCACACCGGTATCACCCCTAACAAAAAGAGAGGTTAGGTTTAACAGCTCCCGAAGAGGTCTTCTTATGTTATTCATAATAACATAGGTGATTATAACGGAG
>CAZCXB010000015.1:0-4145 GCA_964502485.1 uncultured Muribaculaceae bacterium
GGGAAATATGTATTGAAAGGCTGGGTATATATTACAGATGGAGCAACTCTTACTATTGAGCCCGGCACAGTAATCCGCGGAGATAAGGATACAAAGGCAGCCTTGATCGTTGAGACAGGAGGTAAGATATTTGCCCAAGGTACTGCAGACGAACCAATTGTCTTTACATCAAACCAGCCTGCGGGATCAAGAAAGCCCGGCGATTGGGGTGGTATAATAATCTGTGGAAAAGCGAAAAACAATAAGGGTGAGATGATTATTGAGGGAGGCCCAAGATCGAAACACGGCGGTAACAACGATGACGACAACTCAGGAGTATTTTCGTATACAAGGATTGAGTTTGCCGGATATCCCTTTCGTACAGATCAGGAGATTAACGGTCTTACAATGGGATCAGTAGGTAGAGGAACAAAGATAGATCACGTTCAGATATCATACTCTAATGATGATGCATTTGAATGGTTTGGAGGGTCTGTCAACTCCAAATATCTGGTGGCTTTAAATACTTGGGATGACGGTTTTGATACAGATGCAGGTTTCAGCGGAAAGATTCAGTTTGGTCTTATTGTCTCATATCCAAGAATAGCCGATATCTCAAGATCAAATGGATTTGAATCTGATAACAACTCAGATGCACCAAACCAGCAGCCAATTACATCACCTGTCTTCTCGAATATTACAATAATCGGCCCTGTAGGTCAGGATCCACTATTCGAAAATACATCTGCCTATATTAATGGTGGGGTGTACAATCCAAACAACGGATCTAAGCTTGGTCAGCATCAGGCAGCAATTCAGATTCGTCGTGGTTCAAACCTATCTCTGTTCAATTCTGTAGCAACAGGGTATCCGGTAGGTCTTGCCATATGTAATGACAAGGGCTCTCAGACACAGGAGGCGGCAACTGCAGGCAAGGTAAAAATAGAGAATGTATATTTTGCAGGAATGACAATATTAGGGACAGATAAGGATGGCTCCTACACAGACTCTCTCTCCATTGATGCCTCAAAATTCGTTAAAACAGCACCTGAGTCTTTCTCCTCCTCATTCTTTAAATTGCAGGCAAATAACAACACATATTTAAGCGCGATCTCTTCTCTTTTACTTAAGAACCCTTCATCTCCTTCTGTAAACGGGAGTTGGGCACCTCTTGCATCAAGCCCACTTGTGAATAAGAGTAATCTGTTTACAGATCCTAAGGTTACAGACTCATTCTTTGATAAGGTAAACTTTATAGGAGCATTCCGCAGCGATGCTGCTGCAGATAACTGGACATTGAAATGGACCAATTTTGACCCACAGAATACAGCATATTAAGATTAAGTAAGGCGCTATCATTCAATTTAGTAACAATCTCTGCACTATCTTCTGAAAATTATTCGGGAGATAGTGCTTTTTTTAAAATAAGTTTATACATTTGCAAAGAGAAGAGTAGGCAATGTTATTAGCTTCAATAATAAAGGATATACAATCATTAATGTCAGTCTCCACTATAGAGGAGAGTGACAGCACTTCATCATATAGGGCAAATGTTTATGCAGCCCTTCTAGGGGCGTTTGTACTCATTGCCTTTGTTATCCTTTTCATATATTATGACCCTGTCTACTACGTAAAGCCGGTAATTTTCATTCTTACTCTGCTGCCGATTATGACTGTTGTCTTTGTTTTCGGCTGCAGAAACAGACCATATATATGTGCTGTGTTGCTCTATATGATTTTTACAGTTTTCTTCTCAACCATGCCGCTGGGTTTTTTCGGAAAGGGTCCCGGGATTCATTATTATCTGCTTATACTCTCTCTTTTACCTATTATCACATTCAGCAGAGAGAGATGGTTATTGATCGCATCTCTGCTAATATTGAATTTTGCACTCTTCCTCTATATAGAGCTTCTATGGGAGCCTGGACCCGGGCTGCTTGTCTTTCCTAAGAGCTCGTTTAAGATTAAATTTGTAACATCCCTTATCCTCTTCTTTTCTACCTTCGCAATACTTGTCATAGATAGGCAGATTATTGCCTATAAACAGAAGAAGATGGCACAGCTGACACAGGAGCTCAAAAAAAAGAATGTGGAACTTGAGAACGCTATAGGGACAAAGGATAAATTTATCTCCCTCATCGCTCACGACCTCAAAGGGCCGGTAGGGAATCTCTCCAACTTTCTTGAGCTTCTCTCGGACAAGCTTACAACTCTTACCAAGGATGAGCTGTATGACTCTCTTTATGTACTTAAAACATCATCCAGAAATACCTATGACTTGTTGGAGAATCTGCTTAACTGGTCAAGAATTCAGACAGGCGATATCTCATTTGACCCAGTTACGGGAGATCTCTGCACTGTTGTCTCAAATAATATCGAACTCTTCCGCCCGATTGCCCTTAGAAAGGGGATAGCTCTTGAATATAACCCTAATGGACCTTTTATAGCAAGGTTTGACACCAATATGATTAATACTGTTGTAAGAAACCTTCTAAACAATGCTGTAAAGTATACAAATACAGGAGGTTTAATAGTGGTGTCATGCAACAAGGTTAACGGTTATGCAGAGATCTCAGTAAAAGATACAGGTATTGGTATCGATTCGGAGACTCAGGAGAAGCTATTCAAGCTTGATGCAAAGAGATATCCTGCTACAGGTACCGGAGGTGAAAAGGGTACAGGACTTGGTCTGATAATGTGCAACGAATTTATTCAGAGACATAACGGAAAAATATGGGTAGAAAGCACCTTTGGTAAGGGGAGCTGCTTTACCTTCTCGGTCCCTTTGAAGAGACTATCTTAGGGTTTTATTTTAGTCAGACCCATCTCCTTAGCAATCTCCTCTGTAAGTTCAAGGGCCTCCTCTGTTGTATTTCCTATTACTCCGTCTAAAATTGCATTCTTTATTCTCTCTTTAATTATACCGATCTCTCTTCCGGGCAACAGATTGTAGATATCCATAAGCATCTCCCCCGTTATCGGATTCCTGAAGTTTCTTATGGTATCCTTGCTCTCAACCTCAACAAGTTTCTCACGCACAAGAGCAAAGTTCTTCCTATGCCTCTTTACGGTCTGATCATTCTTCGATGTGATATCGGCTTCACACAACATCATAAGATCTTCAATATCATCACCTGCATCAAATAGCAATCTTCTTATAGCAGAGTCACTTACCTCTTCTTGCACTAGTGAAATAGGTCTAAGGTGCAGTTGCACCATCTTCTGTACATACTTCATCTTCTCATTCAGAGGCATTTTTAGAGAGGAGAATATTCCGGGTATCATCCTGGCCCCAATGAAGTCATGGGCATGAAAGGTCCATCCGATTCCCGGTTCGAACCTCTTTGTTGCAGGCTTTGCAATGTCATGGAGTAGTGCAGCCCATAACAGCCAGAGGTTGTTACTTACTTCCGCAAGGTTATCCACAACCTGAAGCGTATGCGAAAAGTTATCCTTATGTCCTTTGCCCTCCATAGTCTCTGCACCCTTCAAGAGTAAAAGCTGAGGCAGAATAAGCTCCAGTAGTGAGGTAGATTCAAGAAGATAGAACCCTACGGATGGTTTGGGAGATAGAAGAATTTTGTTAATCTCTTCGTTTATTCTCTCATGAGAGAGTATCTTGAGCCTCTCTCTGTTTCGCTTTATGGATTCAAGAGACTCCTCTGTTATGGTAAAGGAGAGCTGAGATGCAAATCGTATTGCACGAAGCATTCGCAAAGGGTCGTCACTATATGTAGTATCAGGATTCAGAGGTGTCCTTATAATACCTTTTTTTAGATCTTGAACTCCCAAAAAGGGGTCGGAGAGCTCTCCGTAGTTCTCCTCTTGTAGGCTAAATGCCAGGGCGTTGATTGTAAAATCCCGTCTCAGTTGATCATCTTCAAGGGTTCCGTTTTCCACTATAGGCTTTCTCGATGTTGCTCTGTAAGACTCCTTTCTTGCACCTACAAACTCTATCTCAAGAGCCTTCCATTTTACCATTGCAGTTCCGAAACTCTTGAAAACCGAAAGGGTAGCCCCCAGTTTTAAAGCAACTCTCTCTGCAAGATCAATACCGCTTCCCTCAACAACAATATCAATATCTTTGCTCACCCTCCCCAGAAGAGAGTCGCGAACATATCCTCCTATAACATAAGCTCTTATATTGGCGCTCTTTGCTTCTTGAG
>CAZCXB010000015.1:4155-7899 GCA_964502485.1 uncultured Muribaculaceae bacterium
TAATTTTAAATATTTTTTTATTTAGAAAGTTCATTATATTGCGGTATTGAGGTGAGAAACTTATACTCACCGGTTGTAGTATCGATTTTTGCCACAAATGTATTTAAGCCGTTCGTTAAAAGCAGATAACTGACCTTAATTGCACTATTATATCTTAATATCTGCATAAAACTCTCCCGTGATATATCTACCTCAGGAGCTTTGCACTCTGCTAAAAGAAGAGGTATCCCCTCTCTGTTAAAAACAACAAGATCTCCTCTGTAACGGAGTCTATTTATGGTTATAGAGTATTCGCAGCACATTAGATGGAGGGGGTATCCGAGATTTTTTGAGAGTTCCCGGATAAGTTGTTGTCTTACTTCCTCTTCCGGAGTAAGTGCAACTCTCTTTTTTCTGACCGGATCGTAAACATACTCCCTCATCTGATTTACATTTGTGCAGCAAAGATATAAAATTTGCTCTGTATAGCGTTTTTGCATAATTTAGCAGTTCGTAAACATGGCAAAAAAAGAGATAGAGAACAGCTTAAAAAGCTTTGAGAAGATACTCTCAGATATAAAGAGTGGGATCTTCTCACCCTTCTATCTGTTAATGGGTGAAGAGCCCTACTTCTCTGACAAAATTATTGAAGAGATTGCAGATAGGGCTCTCTCTAATGATGAAAAGGGCTTTAATCAGCTTATTTTATACGGATCTGATGTGACTTCTGCACAGGTTATTGAGTCGGCAAGACGATTTCCTATGTTATCCTCAAGACAGGTTGTAATTGTCAAGGAGGCACAGATGGTAGATAAGTTTGAAAGTCTCGAGCACTACTTTCAAAAACCAATGCCAACCACAGTTCTTGTTATCTCCTTAACAAACAAGAGCGTCGATAAGAGAACCACACTTTATAAGAGTGCACAGGCAAATGGTTGTGTTTTTGAGTCATTTAAGTTGTACGAAGATATGGTTAGGCAGTGGATAGAGCGATACCTCAATTCAAAAGGTTACTCCATCTCTCCGGAAGCCCAACTATTGCTTACCGAGTATTGTGGTGTAGAGCTAAGGAAGCTCTCTCTTGAACTTGAAAAACTTTTAACAAATCTTCCGGGAGAGAGTAAAAAGATTGAGACAATTCATATTGAAGAGAATATCGGGATCAGCAGAGAGTACAATGTTTTTGAGCTTACAAAGGCTATATCATTCAAAGATACACTAAAGGCAGTAAGGATAGTAAAGCACTTTGGAGCATCTCCTCGTCAGTTTCCTCTTATCCTATCGATATCGGCAATCTTTATGCACTTCTCCCGACTTCTTAAATACCATGCAATCCACGCCGGGGGGGCAAAACCATCAAGAGGAGAGATAGCATCCTATATAGGAATCAACCCTTACTTCCTGCCGGAATATGATCATGCTGCCCGTAACTTTCCGCTAATAAAGTGTATGGAGGCAATATCCCTTATAAGAGTCTATGATTCAAAAAGTAAAAGCTCTTCAAAAGGGGAGGCCGAGGATGGTGAGATACTACTTGAACTTCTCTTCAAGATAACTCATTAGTCTGTAATAACCCTCTCAACTCTTGAGGAGAGTGAGGTGAAAATTTCGTAAGTTATTGTATTCAATCTATTGGCAAGAGTAGTCGGGTGGGGGTTCAATCCAAAGATAGTCACTTCATCTCCCGGCACCACATCTACACCTGTTACATCTAACATAAAAGTATCCATGCAAATGTTTCCTATTGTTGGGACTTCGACTCCGTTAAGCAAAAATCTTATCTTCCCTCTTCCAAGGTGCCTGTCTATACCATCTGCATATCCGGACTGAACAGTTGCAATCCGAGTTACACTTTCATCCACCTTTCCGTGTCTTCCATATCCAATGGAACCTTTATTTACATTTTTAACCTGAATAACGGGAGCTACAAATGAGGCAGGCGGCAATAGCCGGCTCTCATCCACGTAACTTGTTCCATATAGTCCGATTCCAAGTCTCACCATATCCATCTGAGCATAGGAAAACCTCTCTATTCCTGACGAATTCAGAATATGTCGCATAGGCATATAGTTTAGAGAGGAGGTTATCTCATTTGCCATATGGCAGAAAATCTCAATCTGTTCACGAGTAAAGCTGTCGTGTTTAGACTCGTCTGCAGCAGCAAGATGTGAGAAGATAGATTTGATTTTAAGTGATGGGTAGTCTCTGGTGATAGCTTTTATCTCATCTAACATTTCAATGTCAAAACCTACACGTTGCATTCCTGTATCCAGCTTAATATGAATAGGATACTCTTTTAATCCGGCTCTTTTTACAGCATCTGCCATATAGATTGCAGATTCCGGAGAGACTATACTAGGTTCGAGACCATAATTGATAAGCTGGTCAAAATTGTCAACTCCGGGTGTGAGTATCATAATTGGCAACCGGATTCCCGCCTCCTTCAACTTTATCCCTTCGCAAGGGAATGCTACACCTAGATAATCTGCGCCAAACTCCTCGACTAACTTTGCTATCTCAACATCTCCCAGACCATATCCGTTGGCCTTGACGAGTATAAGCATTTTTGTTGAAGATGAGAGCTTTGAACGAAAAAAAGAGTAGTTGTGCAGTAGTCTGCTTCTACTGATCCGGAGTTGGGCATGTCTCATTATTTACTATTTTTGCAACAAAGTTACAAATTGTTTAAAAATTAACTTTTCTTATTTAAAAACTTTATACATTTGCAACTATAAATAACTTATAACTAAATCGTTTTATCAGCATGAAATTTAAATCATTAATTGTATTGATTACTGTTGTTGCCGCGGTTGTATCATGCGCAACAGGAGAGAGACCGGTATCGGAGAAATTGACAGGTGTCTGGAGTGGCTCTAATGCCATCGAGATTACGATGGTTGATTCATCCGGCAATACCGTTATTCAGGAGTTATCGGCACCTATAGAGATAGAGTATAACTCAGACTCTACCTTTACTGCAGTTATAACCATCAATGATACAACCCTTGTTAATATGGGAGGCGTTGCAACAGTGGTTGACTCACTGGTATCTGTAACCGGATCAATGTCTTGTGCAAAAATATTTGATATTGCGGGTGATCTTAAACTTAATTCTGACGGTACTCTTCTTTTCTCCTACACAGGAACATCTCCGGAGGTGAATGTTGTACACAAAGGCAGCTCTGTTGCTGTGAAAAAAGTAAGGTAATCAGAATTTCTGCCCTGTAAGATCGTTAAAACAGTGTCGGCAAATTGGTTCGTAACTCTCCTTTTCTCCGAGAACGACCAATTTGTCGCTTTTTGTTAGACGGTGAGAGTGATGTGCGAGATTACCGCACCTTACACATATTGCATGAACCTTTGTAACATATTCTGCAACAGACATTAGAGCAGGCATTGGACCAAAGGGCTTACCAAGATAATCCATATCAAGCCCGGCAACAATAACCCTCACCCCCTCGGATGCAAGTTTTTGGCACACATCAACAATTCCTGCATCAAAGAATTGTGCCTCATCAACCCCTACGACATCTACATCGGTAGTATAGAAAAGAATCCCGGAAGATGACTCCACCGGGGTAGATCTTATGCTGTTTGAGTCATGTGAGACAACCTCGGCAACAGAGTAACGGACATCAATCATAGGTTTGAATATCTCTACACTTTGATTGGCAAACTTAACCCTCTTAAGCCTTCTTATAAGCTCCTCTGTTTTTCCGGAGAACATCGAGCCGCAGATGACCTCTATCCAGCCGGCTTTTTTTG
>CAZCXB010000015.1:7909-9824 GCA_964502485.1 uncultured Muribaculaceae bacterium
GTAGTGCAAAGATAAAAAAGTTGAGATGCTAAATGATAATAAAGTTTCAGAAATTATAATCATACTTGATGGGTTACAAAAAGATATTCAGTCTCTGAGCGAAACAGAGATGATCTCTCACCTTAAATGGGAGGAGCTGCTTATGAGTGCCTCAATGATAATCCATAAGCTCAACACACTCAGAATAGAGCAGGAGCGTAACCATATGAGACAGATTAGAGATGAGGCAGAGATGATTCACTCAAAAAGAGATGGAGAGCTAAGAGCTATCAATCAGAGTGTGGCAGAGCTAAAAAGAGCTGTCTCCGATCTCAGCCTAAACCTCTCTAAATCTATTGTACCCGAGCTGTTTAAATCAAAGGAGATAACCAGTGTAACACTTAAAGATCCTCTACCAGACGATAAACCGGTGACTGGTATTGAACCGAAAGTGGAGGATAGTCAAGTCAAAGAGAGCAATAAAAGTGCAGTTGGGGATCTATTTGCAACTACATCCGGTAATATAGAAGATGAGGAAGTTGAGATGGAGTTTGAGTTTATCGAGGAGAGAAGATCAATTCTTGACATAGTTAAGGGCTCTACTCCTGAGTGGATGAGAGACAATCCCGGCCCAAAAGTTAGTGATCTTCATATGGCTGTCACTCTTAATGATAAAATCTATTTTATAAAAGAGCTTTTTGCTTCGGATGAGGAGCAGTTCAAACTTAGTATCCAGAAGCTAAATGAGATGGAATCTCTTACACAGGCGCTGGACTATACAAGAAGTGCTTTCCCCGGATGGAATGAGGAGTCACCTGCCGTTTACCGGTTTTATATGTTGTTAAGAAGGAGATACAATGTCTAAACTCTATATAGTTCCAACACCTGTAGGCAACCTCGAAGATATAACCCTTAGAGCAATAAGGATATTGAAGGAGGCAGACCTTATTTTGGCCGAAGATACAAGAACAAGCTCATTTCTGCTTAAGAGATATGATATTGGTGTCCATATGGAGTCGCACCATATGTATAACGAACACAAAAGCATTGAGAGAGTTATCGAGAAGATCTTGTCCGGGATGAATATTGCCCTTATCAGCGATGCCGGTACTCCCGGAATCTCTGATCCAGGCTTTCTTCTTGTAAGGCATTGCCGGGAAAACGGAGTTGAAGTGGAGACACTTCCCGGTGCCACTGCCTTTGTTCCTGCACTGATCAACTCCGGATTCCCATGTGACCGCTTCTGCTTTGAGGGTTTTCTTCCACTTAAAAAGGGGAGACAGACCAGGATTCGGGAACTTAGTCAGGAGAGCAGAACGGTTATCTTTTATGAGTCTCCCTACAGACTTGTCAAGATGCTCACTCAGCTTGCAGAGCATTTTGGGGAAGATCGTGAAGCTGCTGTATCTCGAGAGATATCAAAACTTCACGAGGAGAATAGTAGAGGCACTTTAGCCTCTCTTATTGAGTTCTATACAGCTAAGGAGCCAAAAGGAGAGATAGTAGTTGTAGTTTCAGGAAAAAGGGTAGATAAAAAAGGGGATAAAAAGGGAGATATTCAGGAAAAATAGCTATATTCACAGATACACTGTTCAGGTGTAGACTAATAAAAGAGGAGGGAGATATGAAGTTGAGAGAGAAGCTTTCAAACAGAGAGTCATCAGGGGCTGTAACGCTGATTTTTGTGATACTCTCTATCCAGACAGGACTATTTCTGTTTAACAATAGTGATAAGCCACAGGCAGTTATTGAATCTCGGGGAGAGAGTACAGCTCCATATACAATGGGATATGAAAATTCGGAGATAGTGAGCAGTGATGTAGGGAAAAACAGGCAAAAAGTCAGACCCAAAATCAATTCACAAACCAGACCACATATCACACAACAAGCCAATTCGCAAACCAATTCGCAAACCAATTCGCAAACCAATCTGCAA
>CAZCXB010000015.1:9924-19553 GCA_964502485.1 uncultured Muribaculaceae bacterium
GCAAACCAATCTGCAATCCACTTCTCAGAAGAGGGCAACGCCTCAATATGAGCTGTTTCAATTCGATCCAAACATAGCTACTATGGAGGAGTTTGTTCGTCTGGGTTTAAGTGAGGGGCAGGCAAAGGTTATACTCAGATACAGGGAGAGAGGTGGGGTTTTTAGAGAGAGAGAGGATTTTAAGAAGATCTATGTTCTTAGTGAGGGTTTTTATGAGAGAGTCGAGAAATATATTGTTATAAGTTCTTTAGATGAGATATACGATAATCCTCCGGCTAATTCTGCTGTCAGAAAAGTTACAGATATCAACAGAGCTGACTCTGCAGAGCTGATTGCACTCCCGGGAATAGGCCCTTACTACGCCTCAAGAATTATCAGCTTCAGAGAAAGGGTTGGCGGATATCTTAATACCGAACAGCTTCTTGATATACCGGGAATGGACTCTGCCAGATTCAGCCTGTTTTGCAATTACATAACTGTGGATACAACATTAGTGAGTAAACGTGATATCTCTGCGCTATCTGTTGAAGAGCTCTCCCATAATCCCTATATCGGATCATACAAGGCAAGGGCAATTATGAGATTAAGAGATATAAGCAACGATGGGAGGATAAAACTATCGGATCTTATCATTAACAATATTATCAATCAGGAATTATCAAAAATTCTTAAACAATATTTTCATTAATTTTTTGTAATATTGTACCTTAATTTCAATTTTAAAAAACAAAAATAAGATGGATGTGATAACCTGTCTCAATGTGGTTAAGCGGTTTAATCAGTTTACAGCCCTTGATAACGTCTCAATATCTGTACCTAAGGGAACTATCTTTGGGCTATTGGGCCCTAACGGAGCCGGAAAGACAACCCTGATTCGGATTATGAATCAAATAACATTGCCTGACTCGGGCGAAGTTTTTTTTAATGGGGAGAGGATCAAAAAGAGTGATATCGCCTATATCGGATATTTACCGGAGGAGAGGGGTCTGTATAAGAAGATGAAGGTAGGGGAGCAGTCACTATATCTTGCAAGATTAAAAGGGATGAGCAGTTCGGATGCCAACAGGGAGTTAAAGCAGTGGTTTATTAAATTCGGTATTCAGGCATGGTGGAATAAGAAGGTTGAGGAGCTGTCAAAAGGGATGGCCCAAAAGGTACAGTTTATCACAACAGTACTGCACAAACCCTCTTTGTTGATACTTGATGAGCCATTCAGCGGATTTGACCCCGTAAATGTGCAGCTTATAAGGAAAGAGATTCTTGAGATGAGAGACTCAGGCTCCTCAATAATCCTCTCAACTCACAATATGGAGTCGGTTGAGGAGCTTTGCGACAATATCGCTCTGATAGATAAGGCGAAGCTTGTTATTACCGGCAGTTTAGACGAGATAAGACGTAATCATGGAAAAAATGAGGTGGAGGTTATCTACCGCTCATCTCAACAGTTCAGTTTTGCAACCATCCCAACGGTTAAGGTTACAGAGCAGTCAGAGACAAATCAGGGTTACAGAGCAGTTCTTGAGATCGGAAAGGGTGCCTGCTCTGTTGAGATTCTGAGAGAACTTGTCTCAAAAATAGATATACTCTCATATAGAGAGCTTATCCCGAGAATGAATGATATCTTTATTAAACTTGTAAGTTAAGGAGGGAAAAATGAATACAAATAAACTATTTCTTATAATTTCACGTGAGTTTCTTATTCGGGTTAAGAAGAAATCATTTATACTCACCACTATACTGACACCTATCTTTATAGCAGCCCTTGTTGTACTTCCATCATTAATTATGACTCTCTCCTCAGGTAAAAAGGACCAGAAGATATTGGTTATTGACAGATCTGAGATATGCGAACCCTTCTTTAGCAGTAACGAAGAGTATATATATGAATTTGATTCAAAAGCAGATGCCGATGAATTAAAGAAAAACTTCCCATCAACACTCCTTGCGGTTTTAGAGATAACAGCTCCTGACTCTCTCGGTAATGTTTCAGTGAGTGCTCACTCAACCAAACAGTTGAATATGGATGCTAAACGGCAGATCGAAAGATTTGTACAGAAGGCAGTTGAGGACAATAAGCTAAAAAAATATAATATAGAAAATCTGGATCAGATACTTAAGGATGTTAGAACAGAGGTCTCTGTTAAGACCTTTACAATTACCGAGAGCGGAGACGAGAAGCTCGCTATGGTAGAGATTTACATGGGGATCTCTTATCTTATGAGCTTCTTCATCTATATGTTTATCTTTATGTTCGGCTCTATGGTAATGAGAGGTGTGATTGAGGAGAAGACAAATAGAATTGTTGAGGTTATTATATCTTCTGTAAAACCATTTCAGCTTATGCTTGGTAAGATTATGGGGGTAGGATCGGTAGCTCTTCTTCAGTTTTTTATCTGGATACTTCTTACTGCCGGAATAATTTTTGGTGTGACTGCATTGACCGGACCCGATAAACTCGCTCAAGGAGCAGAGGTTGCACAGCAGCTCTCCGCTGTTCAGCCGGGAGGAAATGATGCAATAAATGATATAATGACTGCTATGCCTAAAGAGGACTCTCCAATGGGAGAGATAATGAAGGCTCTCGCAGATGTACCAATATTCAGTATTCTTTTTGCCTTTATGCTTTACTTCCTGTTAGGCTATCTGCTATATGCAGCAATGTTCTCTGCAGTTGGATCTGCAGTTGATAATGAGGCAGATACTCAGCAACTCATCCTTCCGGTAACACTACCGCTGATTATTGGTTTGTTTATAATGGTACATACTTTTCAGCATCCCGACAGTGCACTCTCATTCTGGGGTTCTATGATCCCATTCACATCACCTATGGTAATGATGGCCAGAGTTCCTTTTGGAGTGCCTCTTTGGGAGCTTGCTCTCTCTGTTGCCCTTCTTGCTGCTACCTTCCTCTTTATGACATTTGTATCTGCAAAGATCTACAGAGTAGGAATATTGATGTACGGTAAAAAGGCGAGCTGGAAAGAGATAATAAAGTGGCTTAAATATTAGAGACAAAAGATTATGTCCAGAACAAAAGCGTGGAGACTACTTAGCAGATTGATATTTACTCTACTGCTTACTGTTGTTTTTCAGATCTCATTTTCTCAGAACCATGGGTTCAGATACCGGGTCTCCAGAGTTCTGATGGACTCTACCTGGGATAAGAGCAGAGAACCTGTAGTTGCCGGAATAATAGAGTTTTATAAACCGGAGATGGACAGGATGATGCAACAGGTAATAGGGGTGTCGGAAATGGAGATGCGCTCTTCACGTCCGGAGTCCCTTCTCTCAAATTTTGCCGCTGATGCTCTTCTTGAATTTGGAAACGAGTTCAGTAAGAGAGAGGTCTGTTTTTCCCTTACAAATTTTGGTGGTTTGAGGGCTGCACTGCCAAAAGGGGATATAAGGAGATATGATATCTTCTCTATCTTCCCTTTTGAGAACTATATTGTGATTCTTGATATTCCGGGCATCTCTGTAAGAAAGCTCTTTGAATCCTTTGCAAAAAACAGGGTAGAGGCCTTCTCTGGAAATATTCAGCTTGAAATCAGTAAGGGAGTCTTAAAGGATGTACTTATCGATGGTGAGCAGATAGACGATTCAAGAGTCTACAGAGTTGTTACCATAGATTTTCTTATGGGAGGAGGTGACAATCTCTCTGCACTTAAAGATGCTATTGATGTAGAGTATACCGGAATATTGATCAGGGATGCCATGATTGGGAAGATTGAGAAGCTTACTTCTCAAAAGCGGAAGGTAACCTCATCAATAACAAACAGAGTGAAAATAGAGGATTAATATGAGTAAGATGACCATGAGATTTTTAAGCATAAAAGGTGTTGCAGTACTACTGCTCATCTTATTAACAGTCGCTTTGAATGGCCAGGATCTTGTTATCCTCCACACCAACGACGTTCATAGTAATATTGAGCCGCTAACGAGTGGAAGAAATGCCGGGTTTGGCGGATTCGAGCGTAGAGCATCCTATATCAAGAGCATAAGAGAGACACACCCCAATGTTATTCTTTTGGATGCCGGGGATTATAATCAAGGCACACCCTACTACACAATGTTTAAGGGAGAGGTTGAGGTAATGTTATACAATGCTATGGGTTATGATGCTGTATGTTTGGGTAATCACGAATTTGACGATGGACAGGAGGCACTTGCCCAAAGATTAAAAAATGCTGATTTTAAGACATTATGTGCCAACTATGACCTATCAGAAAGCCCTCTTAAAGATTTGGTAGAACCGTGGATAATTATTGAGAGAGGGGGCAAGAGGGTTGGTATTATTGGTGTAATGCTCGATCTCAAAGGTTATGTCCCCGAGAGTGCCGCAGCAGGAATCAAATATTTGAACCCAATTGGAGTTGTTAATAAGATAGCTAAAAGGCTAAAGTCAAAAGAGAGATGCGATCTTGTTATAGTGCTAAGTCATTTAGGTTTTGACGGTGGATCAATCGATAGGCCGTCAGATACAATACTTGCTCAGAGAAGTAAAAATGTAGACATTATAATTGGAGGTCACTCTCATACCTTTTTAGAGGAGCCTGTTATCATAAAAAACAGATCAGGCAAGAGTGTAATAGTGAACCAGACAGGAGCATTAGGGGTCTATGTAGGAAGGATTGATATCTCATTTTAATATCAATCCTTTCCAATCATAAATTACTGCTTCTCGGTATATTTGTATCTCTTTATTTTGTGAGTGGCAGTCTTCTCAAACTGCTCCGGATGATCTTCTACGGCTGCGATTTTTGAGAACTTATTAACCCTTGTGTTTACATACTCAGATATCTCTTTCTTAATCTGCTCTATCTTCTCATTAAAAGTTTTAATGAACTCCTCTCTCTTATCGTCATAACTCTGAATCAGCTCCTCTCTCTTCTCTTCGAAAGAGAGAACAAGCTCCTCTTTGGTTTTTGTAAACTCCTCTTTTTTTGTCTCAAAGCTCTTTACAAGTTGCTCCTTCTTCTCATAGTAGGCAGCAATGGCCTCGTCTGTTGCCTCTTTAAGTGCCTTTAACTTGTCAGGGTTCAGGTGAACTCTTGCAATTAGCTTCCCTTTGCTCTGTGTTACCACAGACTCCGCAACCATTGCATGGCCGTTGATTACAGATTCAATCTCTTCCGGATATATATTCTCACCGCTTGGGCCCAGGATCATATTACTTAACCTGCCCTTTATATAGAGTCTTCCCTCTTTGTCTATAATACCCAAATCTTTTGTTCTGAACCATCCATCTTTAGTGAATGCCTGCTCCGTTGCTTCCGGATTTTTATAGTATCCCGGCATTACATTCGGACCTTTTGCAACAATCTCGCCCTCTCCTGTCTCCGGATTTGGATTATCTATTCTTAAGGTTACTCCATAAACTGCCGGTCCGGTAGATTGCCACTTTACATTATCCGGAATTGCACCTGCAAGTAGCGGAGATGTCTCGGTAAGTCCATATCCTATTGCATATGGAAATTTCGCCTCATAAAGGAACCTCTCAACGACTCCGTCAAGCTTGGCTCCACCTATCCCAAAGAACCTTAACCTTCCACCGAATGTCTCCATCAGTTTTTTTCCTGCAATTTTATGGAGAAGTTTTCTTCCGAAATTTGTCTTGTAAATCGCCTTAACAACAGGACTTGAGTTAAACTTAGGATAAACTGTATTCTTGTAAATCTTCTCTATTATCATAGGAACACTCAGAATAGTTGTTGGTCTCACATCTTTGAGAGCCTTAAGAAGAATAGTTGGGGTTGGTGCCTTCTCAATATAGTAGACAGATGCGCCGCTAACCATTGGCAGCATCATACAGAGACTGCACTCGAGTGTGTGTGAGAGGGGAAGCAGAGATAGCCAGATATCCCACTCATAACCGGGTCTGAGCAATGATGCGGCATAGAGGTGAGAACTTAGGTTTTTCTGAGTAAGCATTACCCCCTTTGAATTCCCTGTGGTTCCCGAGGTGTAAATGATAGCAGCGAGATCCTCCTCAAGAGGCTCTCTTGTCTCTCCCTTTACAGCCGCCTCATTTGCACGTATTATCTGATTGTCGTCTGTGCAGATAACAACCTCCATTTTGTTGAGAAGGTCCTCTGCAACCTTATAAAGAAGTCTTTTTGATACAAAAAGTGCTTTGGACTCCGAATGCTCAATTACATTTCTGATCTCATGTTCGGAGAAGTCGGGTAACATTGGTACTGCTACTCTACCGTAAGCTGTTGCAGCAAAATAGGCAACCGGCCAGTTGGGCATATTCTGACTAAGAATACCAACTTTATCACCTGAGGATATTCCATATTTCGTAAGAAGTTGGGAAATCTCCTCGGTTTTGGAACCGAATTCACCATAAGTATAAGAATCCCCATTCACATAGGAGAAGCATGTATTGTTCTTGAAATTGGTTGTACTATAGGTAAATAGGTCTCTTAATGTGCTGAATTCAGGTATTTTCATATTAGTTGTTTTTTAACTCCGGTGTAAATATAACAATAATCATTCCAAATCCTTTCCGGGGGTGAATCCCTCAGGGTGTTTGCCGACAACCCCTCTATCTTTATACCACTGCCTTATCCTCTTAAGATCTGCAACAGGATCATCTGTTAGTTCAATTTTTTCGCCTCTGCTTACCTCTTTTTTACCCCAGTCGAAATAGCCGAGGTAAACAGGGACATCAGTCGCTCTGGCTATAGTATGAAAACCTGCTTTCCACCTCTGGGTTGGTTTTCTGGTTCCCTCCGGTGCTATTGCCAGGTGAAGAACATCTCTTTTGCGAAACTCATCTATCAGCTGTAGAGTTATAGATGCCCCCTTTTTTCTATCTACAGGGATTCCTCCCATCGCCCTGACCACCGGACCTAAAGGACCCCAAAAGAGACTCTTTTTTACCATCACACTTGCGGTGTGACCCATTGAGTTGTAATACAGGTATGATATTACGAAATCCCAGCTGGATGTGTGAGGAACACCAAGGATGATACACTTAGGTTCCGGTGCGGGTGGGTCTATACATTTCCACCCCATAATTTTTAAGAGAAACTTAGATACTTGCTTCATCTGATTGATAACCAATAATATTTGTTATTCTGTTAAAGATAATTTACAAAGTTAACAAAAAATGAGACTAAGGGAGTTAAGAGATTAGATAAAGAGAGACATTCCGGCCTCTTCGCTTCTCTCAAGATATGTTGCTACTCCAGCATAGCTGACACCATCCATCAGTTCACCCTCTTTTATTCCCATCACATCCATACTCATTGTACAAGCAATAAACTCTATCTTATTCTCTTGTGCCTGCTTTATGAGTGACTCAAGAGAGTCAACCCTCTTCTTTCTCATTATCATTCTCATCATTGCGCTACCTGCTCCTAACATGTTCATTTTAGATAGCTTAAGTGACGAAGCACCTTTAGGCATCATCAATCCGAATAGTCTGCCCATAAAGTCTTTCTTAACTTTTTCCGGATTACTCTTTTTGATAACATTAAGTCCCCAGAATGTAAAGAACATTGTAACCTTTTTACCCATTGATGCAGCACCGTTTGCTATAATAAATGCTGCAAGTGCTTTATCCATATCGTCGCTGAATACAACAATAGTTTTGGCATCTGAAACAACTCCCCCTCCAATTCTGCACGAAGATGGTGACTCACCCTTCTCGACAACAGCGGTTATGACCCCTTTTCTGTTCTCAGTAGAGATAAGCTTAGCTCCGGTAATGTTACACCATGATGTGACATCTTTGCCAAAGGCCTGATCTGTGGCCTTTATCTCAAGACGCTCGCCTATGCTAAGTGAATCATAGCTCTTCTTTAGCTGCATAATAGGTCCCGGACATTGTAGCCCCATTGCATTAACCTCAAGGCTTACATTCTTTTCTACCTCCATTAGAAGATCGTCGGAGCCTATCTGCCCTGCAAAGTACTGGTCAACGGAGACATTTTCTGTGGCAATCGAGTAAGTTTTATATCCGCCGGAAAGGTTGAAAATATTAGTAAAGCCGTTTTGAAGGAGAATCCTGTATGCAACATATCCTCTAAGCCCTACGGCACAGTAGATAATAACTTTTCTATCTTTGGGCACTTCGCTTAAACGGCTTCTAAGCTCATCTACCGGGATATTAACTGCATCTTTGATCGCCCCCAGATTGTACTCCTCCGAACTCCTTACATCGAGTAGAAATATCTGGTCGGAGCCGGCTCTTACAACATCTCTCCATGATACCACCTTTACTCGTCCTTTCAGTATATTATCAGCTACAAATCCTGCCATGTTTACAGGATCTTTTGCAGATGAATAGGGGGGTGCGTAGGCGTGTTCAATCTCCATAAGATCGTATATGCTCCCCTTTGCCTTCACAACCTGGGCAAACATCTCTATACGTTTATCAACTCCGTCAAAACCAACTACCTGTGCACCATAGAGCCTTCCATCCTTAGGCGAAAACTGTATCTTCACGGAGAGAGGAAGCGCATTGGGATAGTATCCTGCATGAGACGATGAGTGTGTGTAGGAGGAGAAATACTCGATACCCTCTCTTTTAAGCCACCTACCGCTTGCACCTGTTGAGGCTACGGTAAGATCGAAAACCTTTGCAATACCTGTTCCTATACTCCCTTCATATTTCGAAAGATTTCCGTAAACTATGTTATCGGCAACAATTCTACCCTGTTTATTGGCCGGTCCGGCAAGAGGAATCAGCACCGGTTTATCCAGAACAGGGTTAATTACCTCTATAGCATCTCCAAGTGCATATATATCATTGTCTGAGGTCTGCATAAACTCATTCACCTTAATACCCCCGGTTACTCCAATCTCAAGACCGGCCTCTTTAGCCAGTTTTATCTCAGGTTTTACGCCGATACTCCAGATAACAATCTCCCCTTCAAGCACCTTTCCACTCTTTAATATGACACCCACCTTATTACCTCTCTCCTCAAATTTTGCCACTGCATCATTCAGATGTAATGAGACACCCTTGGTCCTTAACTGTGAGTGGATAATTGTCGCCATTGAGAAGTCAAGATGTGACATTACCTGATCTGCCATCTCTACAACATCTATCTCAAAACCCAACTGATGAAGATTCTCGGCCATCTCCAGCCCTATAAATCCCGCACCTACAACAATGGCTCTCTCTACATCTTTTACAGTCACGAACTTCTTAATACGATCGGTATCGGGAACGTTTCTCAAAGTAAATATGCTCGGATGGTTTATCCCCTCAATCTTCGGTTTTATAGGTTCGGCGCCCGGCGATAAGATAAGCTTGTCATAACTCTCTGTATATCTGCTGCCTTTCTCAATATTGTAAACATGTATCAGCTTTTTATCCGGCTCAACTCTCTCTACCTCCGATTTTACCCTTATATCGATATTGTATCGGTTCCTGAAACCATCAACAGTCTGTACAAAAAGTGCATCCCTGCTTGCAATTGTCTCTCCAATATAGTATGGTAGTCCGCAATTGGCATAAGATACATATTCTCCTCTTTCAAAAAGAATTATCTCTGCATTTTCATCATTTCTCCTAAGTCTGGCAGCGACCGTTGCTCCGCCGGCAACTCCGCCGATTATTAGATATTTCATTCTGTAATTTATTTATAGAAAATTGTTAGCGTCAGGTTTGATAT
>CAZCXB010000016.1:0-18049 GCA_964502485.1 uncultured Muribaculaceae bacterium
GATAATAGGGATAGACATAGGCAGTACTACCACAAAAGCGGTGGCAGTGGAGGATGGGGTCATTATTAAAACTGTCAAAACAAAGGCATCTGATGCAGTTACATCTGCAACAGGAGCTTTGGGAAAGATAATAATTGAGAGTAATCTGAGTATCTCATGTGTAGAGAAGATTATAATAACAGGTGCAGGTGGGGTGATGATTAATAACGAAATTTTTGGGATTACAACTCACAAGATAGATGAGATCACTGCAATCGGGCTTGGTGGAATGTATCTTTCAAAAAGAGATAAGGTGATTATCTCCAATATCGGAACCGGAACATCAATAATTGAGGCCTCAAAAGAGAAGATAACACACCTTGGAGGAACCGGAATCGGGGGAGGTACCATTATCGGACTATCTAAGGAGCTCCTTCACACCACAACTTTCGAACATATCCTGAGTATGGCAGAGAGTGGAGACCTGACCAATGTAGATCTCCTTATAGAGGATATATCAGATTCGGGAATAAGCTTTCTGAACAACAAATCTACTGCCTCCAACTTTGGCAAGATGCTCGATACAGCAAAGAGGGAGGATGTCGCATTAGGCATTGTCAATATGGTGTATCAGGTTATTGGAATGATCTCTGTTTTTGCCGCTCAAAGCAGGGGAGCAACAAGCATTCTTGTAACAGGAAACGGGAGCAAAAACATTATAGGACAGCAGATTTTGAGAGAGATATCGGAACTCTATAAAACAGAGTTTGTTTTTCCTGCAGATGCAGAGTATGCAACAGCAATAGGGGCAGCACTCTCAGAAAAGTGATGGCTGCCCACTATCTCACTACTCGCTCTTCAATGATTTAACCGGATTTTGGTTTGCAATTTTTATAGAGCTTAATAGAACTACAAAAATTACTATAGATAGAGTAATCAACCCGCAAATTGTTAAAAGGGCAGGGGAGAGTTCTATCTTCACGGAGAAGTTCTCAAGAATCTTAACTGAGGCAAAGTAGGAGGCTGCAACACCAAACACTATTGATGGGAGTGCAATTTTTGATATATCTGTAATAAAAAGAGATAGAATATCAAAGAGACCGGCTCCATTTATTTTTCGTAACGCAATCTCCTGACTCTTTCGGTAGATCTCATTTTTTACATAGCCTATCAAGCCGGCAAGAGTAATCAGAATGGTGATTATGCCTCCAATTATCAATGCATTGCGAAATATCCTGGCCTTTTCGTAAAGCTTAACCATACTTGCCTTATATGGAGTCAGCAAAAAGTTCTCCTCAGGCATAAAGGTGACTATTGTCTTGTAAACCTCATTGATACTCTCCGGATTCAGGTTATTCAACCTTATCAGAAGATTTTTTGCCGGAGTTGGTGTAAAGAACATTGCAGAGGGACGTTTGTCCTCATAGATAACACTCCCTATCCTAAAATCTTGGTAAACCCCTGTTATAATGCAAGAACCATGTTCTGTAATATTTATAGCCCTACCAACAACCCCGTCATTCCATCCAGCCATCTCAGCAAGCTTGTCTCGAAACGAACGACTAATCATCACATCTCCTCTTCCGCTCTCCCCCTTTCTAAAGGATTTCCCCTCAATAACAGATATCTCAAAGAGATTGGTGTAGTTCTCATCCACATCGTAAAGATCGGCAATATTGAAAAGCTCTCGGTCATCTCCCGGGAGATAGACATTGTTTCCGGACTGACCATTGAAGGGGAGTGAAGAGCTGCTGGCCACTAACTTAACCTGAGACAATCCGGAAAGTCTATCAACTATTGCCTCCTTTTGCGTGACAGTAACACCCGGCGAATTGAAGTAGAGCAGATTTTCGTATTCATACCCGGGTTTATCATTGATCATCAGATTGTACTGCTTTACTGTTACAACAAGAAGAGTCAGAAGCAGTGCAGATGCAAAGAACTGAGCAGACAGGAAAGCGAGTTTCCATCGTTTTCCACTGATTTTAAAGTTGTTGATAACAGTAGCAACCGGAATATTTGAGAACAGTCTTACAGGAAGAATCACAGAGATGATCAAGATTAGACAGCAGATCCCAAAAAGGATAGGTGCTGTTTTTAGCGTAAAAAGAGAGCCCAGAGATACAGCAAGAACCTCCTGTGCGCTCCCTCGGAAAACCAATATTAGAGCAGCTGCAAATATCAGAGAGAGAGTCAGATGTATAGCTGTTTCGGTAAACACCAGCTTGAAGATCTCTCCTCTCTGCGCCCCGTGACATTTATAGACCGCAATCTCCCTTGCCCTGGCAGCCAAAGTCGTAACAACTATAAGTATGTAGTTAAAGAGAGCTGCCGTAATCAGAATAAAAGCAAGGGCGCCCAGTAGCAGGTTCATCCTCTTTGTCTCTGTAGAGTTACTGTGGTATGCGAGAATATTTACAAACCCGTAGGAGAGTGATACCCCGGCCTTCTTAAATGCCTCCATATCCTGATGTCTTTTTTGCATCTCAATAACTGCGGAGGCAATGGAGTCGGGATCTGTACCATCTGCCAGCTTTACAAAGGCACGGTAACGATCATTTCCTGTCCAGTTCTCTGTTCCATCCCACAGAAAATTGCCAATTGACTTAAGAGATATAACAAAATCGTACCTTAGTGAAGAGTTCTCGGGTATATCACAGAACACTCCCCCAATAACTATCTCCTTACCCGGGTAGCTGTCAAGCTGAACGGTTTTACCCAGTATGTCGGGCCCTATCCTATTGTAAAGAGAGGAGGAGATCATTGCACTCATGGGCGTTGACAATATCTGCCCGGCATCTCCTGCAAGCATCTCTCTCGGAAGGAGATCATAGAGACATGAGTCAGCAAGAATAACGACTCCGCTAAAGCGACGCCGGTCAGAGGTGGTAAATGTGGTACCATCCGAGCCACTAAGATATGTAAAACGAGTTGCAGCTATCACCTGGGGGATCTCATCCCTCATTCCGGGAGCAACAGCTCCACTAACCTGACCCCAGCTTTCCGGAGGGTCGTTATTCCACGTTATCTTTGACTCAAGCCTGTAGATACTCTCTGCTTCCGGATAGAAGTTGTCGTATGAGAGCTCAAAAACAATCTTTGAGACAAGTGCCAGCCCTATAGCCAGACCGGCACCGAGCGTTACCACCTTTATGGTGTTGCTTCTACCTTTCTTGAAGAGTGTCCTTAACGAGAGTGTAAATGTGTTCATGATTTATCTTAGGGATTAAACTATCTCTCCATCGAACAGACTTATAATACGGTGGGCATATGCTGCATCGTTTTGGGAGTGCGTTACCATAATTATTGTTGAGCCTTCACGGTTAAGCTCTGTAAGGAGATTCATTACATCCTTGCCGTTTTTTGAGTCAAGATTACCCGTCGGCTCATCTGCCAAAATAAGTTTGGGGCTTGAGACAACAGAGCGTGCAATTGCAACCCTCTGTTGCTGACCACCAGAGAGCTGATGTGGAAAGTGCTTAGCCCTGTGGCTGATATTCATTCTCTCCAACACATTGTTTACCAGCTCTCGTCTGGCAGATGCGCTCATCTTGAGATAGACAAGCGGAAGCTCTACGTTTTCGTAAACGTTAAGCTCCTCTATAAGGTTAAAACTTTGGAAGATGAACCCTATATTCCCTTTACGGTGTCTTGTCCTCTCCCGCTCCTTAAGATTTGCAAGCTCTGTGTTGTCGAGCTTGTATGATCCTGAGGTTGGGTTGTCCAGCAGACCAAGAATATTGAGGAGTGTTGTCTTCCCACAGCCGGAAGGACCCATAACTGCAATGAATTCACCTTTTTTTACCTCGAATGAGATACTGTTTAGAGCCATTGTCTCTACCTCTTCTGTTCTAAAAATTTTTGAAAGTTTTTCTACCTGTATCATAAGATTTGATCTATTATATATTAATTATTCGCTTTTTATTGATTTGATCGGATTTGCAGCTGCAGCTCTGAAGCTCTGCAGAGAGATTGCCGATATAGTAATTGCAAGTAGAATTGCAAGGCATGCAGCATATATCCATAAAGGGATATCAGCCTTATATTCAAATGAGTTAAGCCACTTTACCAGTATAATGCTTGCAATTGGAGCCCCTACAACAAAGCATACAATGGTGAGCTTTATATATGAGAGGTTAAACATCCTGATTATTTCGAAGACCTCTGCTCCGGCAACCTTTCTTATTCCAATCTCTCTCTTACGGAACTGTGTCTCAAAGAAGATAAGCCCCAGAACACCAATGATTGATATGAATACAGATATGATACTCGAAATCAGAATAAGTTTTGCAAGATTATCCTCCTTAGCATAGAGCTTACCTATACTCTCATCCATAAATGTTATATTGACATCTTTTAATGTTGGGTCAAACTCCCTCATTACCTTCTCTGTATGGACAAATGCCTCCTCAACGGAGCTTCCGGATATCTTTACAAACATAAAACTCTGTAATCTCCAGGCATTACTTCCGAAGATATAGAGGGCAATGGGGTTTATGGCATACTGAAGAGGCTGAAAATTAAAGTTCTTTACAACACCTACTATATCGGCAGGTTCGTTAGTGTGTCCGCCAATTCCCTCTCCCACAACAAAGGGGTAAGCGTTTATGGCTGCCTCGTTAAAGATGATTGTACCATTTGGTTTAAGCATATCATCCATCGTGAAATCTCTCCCCTCCAAAACAGTTATATTAAAAAAGGATATGAAGTTGGCATCTACAGGATAACAATCATACTTAACCTGTTCTCCTTTATACTCTCTTCCCCAGCCCATTTTTGAATTTGAAAGAAGAGGCCCATCTGCAAAAGTTACATCCTTTATTGCAGGACTCTCTAAAAGCTTTGCAGTAAAGGCACTTTTCTGCTGAGCAATTGTATTTGAAACCCTGGTATTGATAACATTATCTTTGTTATAACCCATGTCGTAGCTCTTCATAAAGCGGCTCTGCACATTGATAAAGAGCGCAAAGATTATAAGCACCACAGATATAATATACTGAAATGCAATTAGAAGAGTCCTAACTCTCCTCCCTTTAGGGGTTAATCCAAATGATCCCTTTATTACAACTGCCGGTGAGAATGAGGTAGAGTAGATTGCAGGATATACCCCGGCAACAACTCCTGATAAAAGAGATATTGTTGCACAGATTATGATATTTATTGTGTTGGAAGCTAAGTTTGTATCTGCCGAAATAAGCGATGAGTAGACAGAGCCGGAGAAGTATTGAACAATCAGCAATGCTATTCCAAACCCTGTAAGGGAGATAATTACAGACTCCAATATCAGATTTAACCTAAGAGCGGTAGTGCCGGACCCTAAAATTTTCCGTGTATTTAACCCCTTTATCCTAATAGGAACCATCGCCATGGCAAAATTTATAAAGTTGATAACAGCTATCACTATAATGAGAATTGCAATTGAGAGAAGAGTGTGGGTTATGTTTTTGTTCCCCTTTTTTGCTGTATCATATCTTACATCTTTTGAGAAGTAAACATCATGAATATTTGAGAGTCGCATAAAATCATCACCGATATCCCTGTTACTCTCTCCAAAAAGTGTCTCTCTGCAAAACTCCTTCATCTCTTCTGTTATCTTCTCACTCTCTGCTCCGTCAATAAGTTTCAGGAAGTAGATAAAACTCCATTCAGATGAGTTGGTTAGGAACCTTTGGCCGATATTCACAAATAGCTCCCCGGAAAAGTTGGAGTTATCCGGAAAATCTCTGTAAACAGCAACTACAGTAACAGGAGTGTCGTGAGACTTTATGTTAAGCACCTTACCAATTGGGTCGCTATCCCTAAAGAGCACCCTTGCATCACTTTGGGAGATGATTGCACTGTTTGGATTACGAAAAGCGAGAGTATCTCCTGAGAGGATCTTAAACTCAAAAATCCCGATTATCTCTTGTGAAACAAGATTTATTTTTTGGCTGATTGATGACGACTCATCCTCTCCCTGAACCCAAATATCTCTTGTTCCCTCTTCACTTACTACTCCGCCGGCAGATATTCCGGGGGTAGATTTTATCAGCGCCTCACCAAAAGGGCGGCTTATTTTTGACAGATAGGGAGAGGCTGGATCACTCTCGCTCTTAAACTCTATTCGGAAGATCTTATCGCCCTCTTTATAGAATTTGTCAAATCCATAATCGTACCTCACCTGAATCATTATTACAAGAAATGTTGCAAATGCAGCTGCAAGTCCTGCCAGATTAAGGATATAAGATAGCTTTACACTCTTAAGGCCTCTTAAAAAAGTCTTCATATTAGTTTTGTGTTTTCTTTGAATATTACCGTTTAGTTCGCTTTTTAAATCTTCTTGCTACTTCAGGATCAACACTTCGTTGTTGCCGAAAGACTCATACCCCGAGATGATAACCCTCTCCCCCGGATCTATCCCTTCAAGGACTTCGTAATAGTTGGGATTTTGTCTTCCAATTCTTACGCTCCTCTTGTATGCCTTCTCGCCGTTTTTGTCCAGGACAAAGATCCACGAGCCTCCTGTCTTCTGGTAAAAGGTCCCCTTTGGTATAATAACAGCATCATCTGCCCTGCCAAGCTCCATATTTATGTAGTAGGTTTGACCTGTTCTTATGTTTTCCGGGCGCTCACCTGTAAAGCTTAGGTCAGTTTTAAACTGGCCGTTCCTTACATCGGGATACACCTTTTTAACTCTCAGAGAGAACTTATTGGACTGTCTCTCAAATGTGGCATCCAGCTCCGGCCTTACCCTGTCTATATAGTGCTCATCTATCATAGCTTCAATCTTGAAGCCGGAGAGATCGCTTATCCGTCCGATGTTACCTCCGGTAGAGACAGATTGTCCAAGGACAACATCCAGTGAACCAAGCTGACCATCAATCGGAGACTTTAGAGTGAGGTTGTTAACCCTCTCTCTTATAAGAATCATACTCTTACGCATACTTGAAAGACTCTCCTGCATATTCTCTATCTGTATTGTTCTGTATAGAGAGTCCTGCTTCTGTCTCTCTATAAGAAGTGTACGGCTCATATGGGCCAGATCATAATCCTCTTTAGATTGGAGATACTCCTCCTTAGGGATTAACTTCTCGCTGTACATCCGTTTGTTTTGCGTATATCTGCGAAGCTTTCTCTCTACATCAAGATTGAGCTGAAGCCGGTTTTGGGCCAGATCGAGTTTTTGCTGCTCCATCTGCACAAGGGTGTTTCTAAGAAAGTTCTCCTTCTCTGCAAGGGATGCCTCACTCTCAAGAATTGCCAGATTAAGCTGAGAGTTGGTAAGTTTTAAAATTGGCTCCCCCCTCTTAACAATTGCACCCTCCTCCTTGAATATCTGCTCTACAACTCCCCCCTCTAACGGAGTGAGTTGGATAGTGGTAACCGGCTGAACCTGACCGCTTACTCTTACAAAATCGTTGAATAGTCCCCTCTCTGCAGTAGCTGCAGTTATTGCTCTTTTGTCAACTCTCAGCTGCGATCTATGGTCGCCGAATATGCTCCATATAGTGATTGATAGAACCACTGCACCAGCAATGATATACGGAATCTGTTTTTTCTTGATCAACCCTCTGTTCTCTATTTTTCTGTCCATTGTATATAAATTCTTTACCTAATGGTTTATAATGGTGTTTAATATTGCTGATTCAGATATGATATCCCACTGTAGTAGTCCGCAACCCGTCTTGTGAGTGAGTACCTTAATGTGGCGTTAAGTAGCTCTGCCTTAGAGGCAAGAAGAGCATTGGAGCTCCCTTGAAGTTCGAGTATTGTTATCAGACCCTCTTCAAATCTTCTTGTATTTGCAGAGTGTGCTGCAGATTGAGCAGATAATCTTTTCTCTGCAAGTTCTACCTCCTTTACAGTACCATTAAGATCGAGCACAACTTTTTTAATCTCAGCCGTAATCTCTGCAACTCTCTGCTCATGCTCATGTTCTGCTATTTTGAGCTGACTGCGGCTTCTTGTTATTGCGGTGTGTCTCGAAAGTGAGTTGAAAACCGGAATATTGATGCCGATAGATATATATTGCCCCTGCTTGTTGCTTATCTGATCCCAAAATGAGGCTGTGCTACTCTCTGAGCGGTTGCTGACCATATACCCCGTAGAGTATCCTCCATTCAAATATACAGAGGGTAGAGCTCTCCACCGGGCTGTTTTATAGCTCAATCGGGAGCTCTCTACATTATAGGCAGAGATCCTTATCTGAGGTACACTCTCTAACGAATTTTCCAATAGAGAATCTGTATTGTATTTGCTCTTTATCATATCTAAAGCCGGAAGATTTGTAGTATCCGGAGCGAGATCATTGTCAAGAGGATAGAACATAATATACTTAAGATTCATAATCTCCCTTTGGAGGATATTCTCCTGCATTGTAACATTATACTCGTCTGAAGCAACCTTTGCCTCAGCCTGCAGAAGATCTGCATTGCTTGTCAACCCAAGCTCCTCTAAAGTTTTTGCCTTTTTCAGGAGCGCTTTACTCTCAACGGACTGCTCCTTTACCAGTAAAACCATCTCTGATGCATAAAGGACATTATGATATGCCTGTATTACCTTAAGCGATAGCTCATCCTCTACTCTCTGTGACTCATCTGCTCCGGAGAGAAGAGCAATTTTGCTGATTTTATAGTTGTTTAGAGTGGTAAAGCCGTTAAACAGATATAGTGAGCCGGATAGAGTATAGCTGTTACTGAACGAAGTGGAGTTAGAGTAGAGATTGGTTTCCGGGTCAATAGATCTGCCATAATTTGATCCGGCACCAATAGTTCCCGTAACAGAGGGTATAAAACTAAGCTGAGACTCCCTTAGCTGAGCTCTTCTTATATGTTCTCTCTCTTGCTCAATTGCGGACCCCGGAGAGTTCTCGATTGCATAGATAATACACTCCCTTAGGGAGATGATCTTTGACTGGGACCATATCTGTGATGTTGCCGCCAGAGCAAAAGAGAGCATCAACAATTTTTTTAAGACATTTTTTCTCATTATTAGCCTACTTATTTTGCTTTACACTATGCCAAAAAGAGGCCCAAATTGCTATGCGTAAGATATTGAGTCATATACGATATTGCAGGGTCTCCATTAACGTCAAAAAATCATACACAATTGTCAATTTTTTATACCTTTGAAATATCAATGTAAAATGATTTATGAGAGAGGGAAAGATATTAGTAGTAGATGACAACAGGGCTGTGATTACCGCTCTTAAACTATTGTTGCCAATCTATTTTGAACATGTAGATACCTTAACTTCCACTGCAACCCTTGTAAGGTCGGTAACCACTTCGCACTATGATGTTGTTTTGCTCGACATGAACTTTAGTGCCGGTGTTAACAGCGGAAATGAGGGTCTTTACTGGCTTGGAGAGATAAAGAGATACTCACCTCTTAGTGAGGTTGTCCTTTTTACTGCATATGCAGATGTCGATCTTGCAGTGGAGGCAATTAAAAGAGGGGCTTTCGATTTTGTCGTCAAACCATTTGAGAATGCAAAGCTGATTGCTACTCTTATGGCCGCATATAAATTGAGTACCTCAAACCGTGAGGTCAGGAATCTCAAGGAGATAAAGAGAGAGATTAAGGGTTCGGGTGAGATCTTCTGGGGAGAGAGTCCAAAAATGGAGGAGATTAGACGACTAATCACAAAGGTTGCTGCAACAGATGCAAGTATCCTTATAACAGGCGAAAACGGCACAGGAAAAGATATTCTTGCATCCGAGATTCACCGCCGATCTGCAAGATGTGATGAGAGTATGGTTAGGGTAGATGTAGGATCATTGCCTGAGACACTTTTTGAGAGTGAACTTTTTGGCCATGTTAAGGGGGCATTTACCGATGCTAAAGTTGACAGGGCAGGGAAGTTTGAGGTTGCAGGAGGTGGTACACTCTTTCTTGATGAGATAGGTAACATCCCCGTTCATCTTCAGTCAAAGCTTCTTACTGCTTTGCAAAATAGGGTTATAACAAGAGTAGGGAGCAATACGACCCTCCCTGTGGATATCAGACTAATATGTGCCACAAACAAAAACATGTTCTCTATGGTTGCAAAGGGCCTTTTTCGGGAGGATCTTCTCTACCGGATTAATACTATCCATATCGATATTCCCCCTTTGAGGGAGAGAAGAGAGGATATTGTCCCTTTTGCACTGCTCTTTCTAAATTTATACTCTGCAAAATACGGAAAAAAGATTGACGGGATTAGTGATAGGGCAAAGGAGAAGCTGAGCGGTTATATTTGGAAGGGTAATATCAGGGAGCTTCAACACTCAGTAGAGAAGGCAGTTATACTCTCAGATAATCATATGCTCGATACAGATGATTTCCTGTTGAGTAAAGGAGGTGAGGCCGAGTGCACAGATTTAACGGAGATAAAGACTCTTGAAGATATGGAGAAGAGCATGATTAAGAGGTCTATTGAGATCTACTTGGGAAACCTCTCTCTAGTTGCATCCGGGTTGGGAATTACACGTCAGACACTTTATAATAAGATAAGGAAGTATGGTTTATGATAATCTCTTCTATGCCGCTATTGTTCTGATTGTCCTGTTCTCTGTTATCCTTTTAAAAAAGTACAGAAGCAGAAACTCCAAGATAATATATCTTTTGAGGGCAGTAGAGAACAATGACTTTGCCTTTAAATTTACAGAGGTAAAAGGGGTAAAATTTGAGCGAATATTTAACTCCGCACTAAATAGAATTAAGGAGATAATTGCCAGGGAGAAGAGAAGAATCAGAGAGCAGGAGACCTATTATGAGCTTATTCTTGACAATGTTATAACCGGGATTATTGCTGTAAACAGTAGGGGGGATGTACTTCAGTGCAATGCAAAGGCAAACTCGCTGTTAGGACTGCCTGTCTTTACCTCCGTTATGCAACTTGCAAAGATAGATGAGAGATTTCCTCAGATCTTTCACAATCTCACGCCGGGAGACTCAACGACAATCTCCTTTACCAATGAGCGTGGAGATGTCAATCTGTCTGTAAGGGCATCTGCAGTATCGCTTCGAGGAGAGGCAATTAAGATAATATCGATGAATGATATCGGCAGTGAACTCGAAGATAAGGAGACTGAGTCATGGACAAAGCTTACTAGGGTTCTGACTCACGAGATAATGAATCTTACAACTCCTATCGCCTCTTTAAGCGACACTCTGTTAAAGTTATATGGAGAGAGAGACGAGACTCTAAGCGATGGTCTTGAGACAATTAGTAGTACCAGTAAGGGGCTTATATCCTTTGTAGACTCCTATCGTAAGTTTACAGGAATACCTTTGCCTGTAAAGAGGAGTTTCAATCTGCTCTTATTTACAGAGAGGGTCAAAAGACTTATGAGCGAAGAGTTGGCCCAAGGAGAAATAGAGTTGATAATCAATATAGATAAGGGAATAAATATTGAAGCTGATGAGAGCCAGATTACTCAGGTTATGGTTAATATTCTCAAAAATGGTATCTATGCAATGAGATCAAATTCACGCAACTCTCTGCTTGAGATAAAGGCCTCGGTTGACGGACAGGGCACCTATGTAGATATTATCAATAATGGTAAACCTCTCCCTCCTGAGTCAAGAGACCAAATCTTCATCCCTTTCTACACTTCAAAAGAGGAGGGAACCGGAATAGGGCTTAGTATCTCGAGACAGATTATGCGTCTCCATAATGGGACAATAAAACTTATCTCCTCTAATGATGACTTTACTATATTCCGGCTACACTTCAGAGATTCAGGCAGGTATAATAATTAACTCTCCTCCTCTGAATATCTCTTATCGGGATTGTTGAGGATATCCTGAACAATCTTTGTAACGGTTCTGAAATCTATCTTGCCGGAGCTCATCATAGGGAGCTCTCTTATCACGATAAAGTGTTTTGGAAGTGCAATATTTGGCAGTTCGTCACCCATTTTCTTAAGGATCTCCGACTTGTTTACCTCAATTGTAACGGTTGCAATAATTGAAGAACCTCTTATATCATCCGATACATCTACAACACAGCAGGATACTCCTGTCGGGAGGTGTTTCTCCAGAGTGTTCTCAACCTTAACAAGTGAAACCATCTCTCCGCCTATCTTGACGAATCTCTTAAATCTTCCCGCATGCCACAGATATCTATCTTCGTCGAAGTAGCCCATATCTCCGGTATTGTACCACCCGTCTTTAAGTGCTTCGGCAGTCAGCTCACTATCCCCATAGTAACCCTTCATAACAGAGTCTCCCTTAACAAGGACCTTTCCCGTCTCTCTAATTTTGCACTCTTCACCTGTTTCAAAATTTTCGACACGAACAGTAACCCCGGGAATTACCCTTCCGGTGCTACCCGGTCTGTTGTGCTTATGAGAGTTAACCGATATTACAGGGGCGGTCTCGGTTGCTCCGTAACCCTCTAACAGTGTCACTCCATGCTTCTGCATATAACCGTCACGCAGGGCATCCGGACACTTGTCTGCACCGGAAACCATTATTCTTATAGATTTAAAATCTCCCGGCTCCGATTTGTGAAGATAGCCCCAGAAGAAGCTTGGTGTTCCAACCATTATGGTAGGTCTCTCCTCACGGGCGATTGTGCAAACTGTCTGGAAATCGAGCGGGTTTGCATAAGTAACCATTGTCATACCATAATAGAAAGATACCCAAAGATTCACAGTGAGGCCGAAGACATGGAAAAAGACAAGGTTAGCTAAGATTATATCCTGATCACTTACATTTACATAATTACCGAAGTTCTCAATATTTGATGAGATGTTTTTGTGAGTGAGCTGAACGGCCTTTGGATCTTTCTCACTTCCGCTGGTAAAGAGAATTGCTGCAGTATCGTTTTCGTTGCCCTTGTGTATTGTGTTAAGCAGAAGATTAACAGGAAGCTTACTCTTTAGTGCCGCTTTAAGCTTATCTCCTGTTGTAACTCCGGCCATAATATCTTCTATCATAACCATGCCATCCATAACAGGACATTTAATCTTCTCCAGTAGAGCTTTTGATGTAATTATTGTTTTGAAATTACACTTCTGCTGGGCATATTTTGCATTTATCTCTGCTCCTGTAGAGTAGTTTATCATTACCGGGACTCTCCCGCTCATTAATGCACCTACGGTAGCAAGTGCGGAGCCTGCCGAGGTAGGAATCATTATTCCGATAAAGCCCTCCTCATATTTTTTGAATTTTGAACCAAGGATAAGAGCCCCTATCAGTGCTCTGGAATAGGTCACTCGCTTATCCGTAGTCCGGTCTATTACTGCTAATTTATTGGCATGTCTCTTTGCCATTCGCACAAATTGCTGGTGTAGTAACATATTATTCAGGTTTAGTTATTCTCTTTTGCGGCGGCTAATATAATAATTTAATTAAGACATTTCCAAATTGAGTGTAAATATTGCACTTGTTAATATCTTAAATGTATGAGCATATTGGTATAATAAAAAAACTCCCGATAAATCGGGAGTGTAAAATTATTTCTTTACTTTTATCGAGCAGCCCACTGCAACTGTACTATTTTTTTCCGGCTCCTTACCCTCCAGCAAAGCATTTACTGCATCTTCTACATACTTCTCATCGGCTGCTGAAGCATCTCTGTAGTTGTTGTCGATTGCCCCGATATACTTAACTATGTTCTTGTTTTTCTCTTTTTTAAGTACAAATACATGAGGAGTTTTTGTTGCTCCGTAAAGAGGATATATCTTCTGACCCTCATCTATAAGATAGGGATAGGTAAATCCCTTCTCCTTTGCTCTCACCTGCATCAGCTCGAAACTGTCAAGTGGTTCAGCCGCAGGGTCGTTTGGATTAATTGCAATAACAGGGTATCCGAGGGGTGCATATTTTTTGTCTAATGCAATCTTCCTATCTTCATATGCCTTTGAGTACGGACAATGGTTGCAAGTAAAAATTACAATAAAACCTTTGGCCTCTTTGTAATCTGCAAGAGATACCATTTTATTGTCGATGTTCTTTAGTCTAAAATCTGTGGCCTCATCTCCTATTTTATATCCTGCTCCCTGAGCTGTAGCGGTATTAAGCACAAATAGTGCAAATACCAGCAATAGTGATACTTTTTTGTATACTTTCATCTGTTGGTTGGGTTTAATTTAAAAAATGTTAATCGTGAATATGGTTAACTTAAAGGTGGAGTAAAAGAGCCTCTTCAAGCTCCTCCTTACTTAGAACACCCTCCGAAAACTTAAGTGTTTTACCGTTTTTTATAAAAAGAGTTGCAGGGATTGACCCTGTCCACCCTTTATCTACAGAGGGAATCCAGTCGTTCATCCTCTTGATATCGTCAAGAAGATAGCTCCTGGTATCAAGTTTGAGTCTCCTGGCAAAGCTCTTGACCGATTTTTCAAGATTGGCGGGGTCGTCAAGTGAAACGAGAATCATTCTGAATTTGGGGTTTGATCTGTATTTACGGTTTATCTCCATAAAGTGAGGTAACTCCTCAACACATGGTCGGCACCAGGTTGCCCAAAAATTGACAACATATAGGATATCATCCTGATTGGTATATGTGGGATAGAGCTCCTCAAAGTTTACAACTTTAATTGGGTATGACTCATCTACACTGCTCTGGCCATATAGAGAGAGTGTAAAGATAAATGATATGATAATGGAAAATATTCTCATTCGGATATACTTTTTTACATTAACACAGATTAATGGAAAAAAGTTTAATCCGCCGGAATCAGTACCTGATAACAACCTGTGGTTTTAACGGAAGCGCTCGGTATATAGATCTTGTATCCTCTCGTGGGAGCCTGATCTCTAACCTGTAGGTGTACTCTCTTCCAAACCACTTACGATACTCTCTTCGGTACTCTCTAAAGGCAGCTTTGGAGCCGGCAAGGCTCCTCTCTTCCTGATTGATCTCAATTATCAGATTATTATCAAAGGAGAATAGCACAAAGACGTCATTTTGAACAGGTAGGGTGGGGGCGCTCTCAACTCTGGCTTCGGTAGTATCCTTTGGGGCCTTTTTAACCACAACAGGATACTTTTCTATACTTGAGAGCTCCTCATTGACCAACAATGGTCCGGAGAAGAGGCTGTCACGAAGATAGAGAGGAAGCCTCTCCAGCCCCTTGCTCAGATATATCATTGATATACCCGACTCAAAAAGTGTGACACCCTTAAATGATAACTTGGCTACGCTATCTTCAAGGTCAATCAGAAGAGATATAGAGTCACTTTTTGCAAGGTCGAGTTCGGATTTAAGAAAAGATTCATAGTGCCTTAATGCGATAATTTTCTCTATTTGCTCAGTTCTCTCTCTTGCCAAAGCTTCGGGACCAATGCTCTGTTCCGGTGCTAACAAGGCAGACTTCGCTTTATACTCTCCGATTACCGGAAGCAGACCAAAAAGTATAAATGCTGTTAATGCAACACCAATTATGATGGTTACGGCTGTAAATGCTGATCTCCCGGTTATATTATTATTCATAAAGTCATGTTTTACTTTAGTAGATATAAACTCTGGAGCCTATCTCGAGGCTCTTATATACAACCTTAAGATCTTCATCACCTAATCTTATACAGCCGTGTGTTACCGGGAGACCCAGAAATCTCTGATAAAGTGTCCCATGAATCAGATAACCCTGACCAAGGGTAAGAGCATAGTCGCCCAAGGTTCCATATTCAAGTCTGTCAGGATGTCCTCTTGGTGGAATCGGCAAACTCTCCTCTACAAAAGCCCAGTCCGGTTTTATCCAAATAGGGTCTACAATCTTACCCAGTATACGAAATTGCCCCTTTGGAGTTTTGAACATCCATTGTCTCCCCTCACCGGCATCGAGCAGTATATAGCTCCCTGTAGAGCAGATCCCCTCTCGTATTACCCCCTTTCTGTTCTTAAGGACAAATGTATTGGCTGTAGTGTTTACAATCATATATGCTCCGTATGGGGTTAGACTCTCTAATCTTTTGGTATGAGAGTTAATCACTTTGTTTATACTCCTCTCTAAAGACTCAAGTTTTTCCTGATCCTTGGTGTAAAGAGGGTCAGGGGATGCTTTGTAGCTGTAAAAAGAGAAGGCAATCTCCTTAAGTGCTTGGGAATTATGGTACATATATAAGAATGTTCCGATGCATATAGCAAAAACAAGAATCCGGAACAGGGCGTTGTATGGCCGTTTACGATCGGGAGTATCCCGATAGTCAGCCTCTTTTTTTTCCTCAGACTCTTTCATCTCTTTTTCTAATTATTACTCATTTTGGGAATCCAGAATTTTCTCTAATGGAGAGAGGGAGCCGACTATTGCAATTTGTGTTCCCACAGAGCAGAGGGAGTAGACAATATCCATATCTCTGTTATCCAATGCAACACATCCATCTGTCCAGTCTATCCCCTTACCGCCTCCTCCGTGTATCTCAATCAACCCTCCGATGTTGGCATTTCGCGGCAATTTCCCGGAAGCCTTAAGAGCATTGAATCTCTTTAAATCTTGTTTGTTGGGGAAGTTTATAAGAAGTGCCTTATAGTAAATCGTATTTCTTCCGCTCTTTTTTACTGTTACAGAGTATCTTCCCTCCGGGGTTGCCTTATCCCCTCTTTGCACTTTATCTCCAAGCCAGTTTACACCCAGTTCAACATCAAACTCGCGATATTTTTTTCCCGATTTATAAACTATGCACCTCCTTGAGAACTTGTCAACAACAATCGTAACACCTCCCCCCCTTGAAGCTGAGAGCTGCCTCATCTCCTTGTCAAGTTTTATCCACTCGGGGTAGTCGCGAAAGTAATCTTCAAGTAGTGTAGATGTTGTTTTTTTAAGCTTCTCAATTCCCGGGGTAATACTGTCCAGAATCCTCACTGTATTTAAGAGGTCGTCCCGGCTATAGGCCTGCTCTGCCTCATTAAGTTTAAGAGTAAATGGAGTGGCTCTTTTTCTTATGTTATGATTAAGCGGGAGTTTACCGGTTACAAGTTGAATATAGCTTATACTTTTTTTTAATTCGGCCAGAGTGCTCTCAGCAGCTCTTTTAAGCTCTTTTTTTGTGATTATTGCAGATTTTCTGGCTTTTACTGCCTCTTCTATAGCGTGTTGTGCATACTCCTCAGCTTTTTCATAGCTTCTAAAGAGCCGGGATTTTTCATTGTTAAGCCTCCACTCCTCCATTGACTCTCTCCACCAGCGCTCTGCAACCTCCATACTCTCTTTGGAGTATATGTTCGCCTCCTCTTTAACAGCCTCCGATATTGCCACCCTTGCTGCCTCTATCTTCTCTGTAGGGGGCTTACCGGATGATGAGATCAAAATAGTTGCAGCAACAGTAGTAAGTATTACTGCACTTATAATAAATAGAAAACCTCTTTTTTTTACTCGAGTTAACCCCATATCTTATCCCCTTATTCTATTAATACCAAGTAAAGCCCCTATGATAAACAGGAGCTTTACAGGTTGACGCAAATACAAATTAACTGTATTTTAAATTATAAACCTACAGTTATTAGCGTTTTCTTGTCTTTGAGATAGCAGCAGTAAGCTCCTCTTTAATGGCCAGAGCCTTTGCTTTAGAAGCATTGGTCTTATCCTGAGCTGTCAGGTAATCTCCATTAACGATTAAAGTGTTGATCTCTGTTACTGTTGCCTCAAGAACAGTGATGTCGTTCTGTATTGCCTCCAGAGCTGCTTTACCCTCTTTTCCCTTAGGCGCTTTTGCAAGCAGAGCCTTATCTTCAATAATAAGCTCATTAAGGAGTGCGAGAGTGTCCTGAACTTCGGTGCTAACCTGAGCTTTACGCTCCTCTGCCCTTACTTTAAGACCTTCAACATCTGCTTTAATCTGAACAAGTTTCGCTGTAATTTCACTGTAATTACGAGAGATAAAGAGTTTAGACTTTTGGGCTTCGATAGCTACATTTGCAGCATTCAAAGAGTCCGATAAAGCATTAAACTCATCTGCAAGATAGCGGTGTGCCTCTACAAGTTTAGCAGAGTCAACAGCAGCGTTGGCAGCGTCAAGTTCGACCTGTGGTAACTTTGCGCAACCTGATGCCAGAACAACCATCAGCACAAGGGCCGAAATTTGAAATGCAATTTTTTTCATTTTTGTTTTTAAATTTTAATTTGGAAGAACTAAATAACCTTATTCGTTCATATTATAT
>CAZCXB010000017.1:0-17189 GCA_964502485.1 uncultured Muribaculaceae bacterium
GATTAGAGACTCTACCTGACGCAGGTAATTTCTCTTGTCATACCTTGGTGCATAGACAAATGACTCAAGAGCTATTATCGTTCTGTTCTCCTTATCAAGAAAGAAATGGCTTACAAACGGCCCACCCATAAAGTCATTCTGTACCTCCCATAATCCTCTAAGCTCTGCAAAATCGCGCTTGTTATACCGTATCCATCTCAACCCCGGCTCTACAAGAAGATTTGTTGTCATATAGGACTTATCTACCGGACCGGGGATATTGTTGCCTAAGATCTCATTCCTCTGCGAAACAAGGTTTTCTATAAAGAAGTCGGAGGAGTCACGATAGGGGAATCTGTAAATAAGTACCCCCTGATTTGTGTAAGTTGTCTCATATGAGATCCAGATAAAGTTTTCGGTTCTCTTCTTTAGGCTATACCCCTTGGGAAAGTAAGGGGAGCCTCCGAACTCCTCTGTTACAACTGTCCTTAGGCTTTTATCCTCATACCTTTTTGCATTCTGAATATTCCTGTTTCTCTCAGCCATCAGAAGTGCTCCCGATAGACGGTCTCTCTCTCTTTGAAGCAGAGATGAGATAGCCTCCTCTCCCGAACCGGAAATTGTAACAACAATCTGCGGAGCAGCCCAGACATTCTCTTGAAAAGCGATTTTCGGCTCCTCAAGAGTTGGGTCAACTCTAACGATTATGATGTTTCGGTGAGACTGAAAAATGGTTGTAAATGCCTTTTCGGGGATATTTACCAGGGTAAACATAGGCTCTTTTTGAGGGAGGAAGGGTTCGTCTACCGCAAGGATACCTCTGATGGCAGACCCCACTTCACTCTCCCAGCTACCTTTGTTAATTACCACAACAACCTCTCCCGCCTTACCACTTATGCTTGGCATCAGCTGAGGGCCGCCTGTGCATTTGCAGGAGTGTAGAATTACAACTGCAATAATAACCGGTAACAGTTTAAATACTTTCATATCATTTTATTTAAAGAGTCTGTATATATCGTTTCCAAAAGCAAGGAACATAATTCCAAACAGAATAAGCATACCGGCTACCTGAGCGTACTCAAGAAATTTATCATTAGGCTTTCTCCCGGTTAACATCTCATATAAAACAAAGATAATATGTCCACCGTCAAGCGCAGGTATAGGCAAAAGATTCAGAACAGCAAGCATTATAGAAAGCCAAGCAGTTATATTCCAGAAGATATCCCATTGCCAAACAGATGGAAAGATCTTCCCTATGGATATGAAGCTTCCTACAGATTTATACGCCTCTGTTTTAGGAGAGAAGATAAGTCCCAGCTCCTTAAAGTAGTTGCGTATTGTTGTTATGCTCTTAGAGAACCCGGCCGGAACAGATTCAAGCAACGAGTACTCAAGTGTTGTGAATTGAAAGAACTTATTTAAGTCACCCTCAAGAATTATGCCGATTCTTCCCTCATCATCTATACGGAGCTCTCTCTCTATAATTGAGCCGTCCCGAAGTATGGAGAATGTTGCACTCCCCCCGCTCTTTTGGGCAAGAATCTGCTGAATATCCTGAGTTACTATAGCCTCGGTTGAGTCAATTGCAATAACTCTATCTCCGCTTAGCAGTAGTGAGGCATTGAGTGAGGAGTCCGGAACGGTCATAATCTGGAACGGGAATCTTAGAGTAAACATCCCCGGAGTAGATAGTATGGCAGGAATAAATGACTCATCTATAGTTATATCTACATACTCATCTCCCCTTACCACCTTTGCACTTTTGGCCTGGTTTCTTGCAAGGATCATCTGAAGTTCATGAAACTTTTCGGCCTCGATTCCATCAAAAGAGAGAATCCGGTCTCCGTTTCTAAACCCAATCTCCTGAGCAAGCTCATTGCACTGAACTCCATAGATTGCATCGCTGTTCTTGAGGTACTCCTCTCCCCAGGTTACCAGGGTAGCAGAGTATATCAAAATGGCAAGAATAAAGTTAAAGAAGACCCCGCCAAACATCACAAAGAAGCGTTGCCATGCAGGTTTGCTTCTAAACTCCCACGGTTTAGGCTCCTGCTTTAGGGTCTCGCTATCTAAGGATTCGTCAATCATTCCCGATATTTTGCAATAGCCTCCCAAAGGGAGCCATCCTATACCATATTCTGTTTCACTGTTTTTGGGTTTGTATTTTACAAGTGAGAACCATGGGTCAAAAAAGAGGTAGAACTTCTCAACTCGAATTTTGAAGAGTCTGGCAAAGAAGTAGTGGCCAAACTCATGTACCAGGATTAGTATTGAAAGTGCAAGTATTACCTGTACTATCTTGATTAGTGTCTCCATTAATTTAGTCGTGCTTTATGCTTGATTAATAACTGATTTGCTGTCTTTCTTGATATCCTGTCTGTCTCATAGATATCATCTAATGTAGGGTCTGCTATATATGGTGTCAACTCTGTCACTTCGTCTATTATCTCCGGTATAGCATCAAATCTTATCTCCCCTTTGAGAAAGCTCTCTACAGCAGCCTCATTTGCAGCATTCATTGCGCATGGGATATTGCCTCCTCTCTCAATCGCCTTGTAGGCTATCGCGAGTGCCGGGAATTTTTCATGATCCGGTTTAAAAAAATCGAGAGAACCTAATTGAGCAAAATCTAACCTCTCTGTGCCAAGTTTTACCCTTCGAGGATAGGAGAGAGCATACTGTATCGGAAGTCTCATATCGGGGACACTAAGCTGTGCGGTTACAGATCCGTCGGAGAACTGTACCATTGAGTGTATGATAGACTGTGGATGGACAACTATTTCTATATCACAAGGTTTAATGCCAAAGAGCCAGTGTGCCTCAATCATCTCGAGACCCTTGTTCATCATACTGGCCGAGTCGATTGTAACTTTTGGACCCATACTCCATTTTGGATGGTTAAGTGCCTCTAAAGGGGTTGCATTTGCAATCTCCTCTAAGCTTTTACGGAAAAACGGGCCTCCCGATGCCGTAAGGATAATCTTCTCAATCTCTGCCCTCTCCCCCTGCAGGCATTGGAAAATTGCGGAGTGTTCCGAATCCACGGGAATGATTGGAGCCCTGTGCTCTGCAGCAAGTTTCATAACTATCGATCCCGCCGCCACGAGTGTCTCCTTGTTCGCAAGAGCTATCGCCTTGCCCGCCTTTATTGCACATATGGTTGACTCAAGTCCGCTGAAACCTACCATTGCAGCCAAAACCATATCGATGTTATCTCCGCTAACAAGTGAGCAGAGAGAAGATCTGCCCGTAAAGACCTTAATTCCGTGACCTGCTAAAGCCTCAGAGACCTCGTCATACTTAGATTCGTCTGTGATTACAACAGAGTTTACATTGTGCTCGATAGCTTGACTTATAAGTAGCTGAGAGTTTGTGTTGGCTGTAAGTACCTCTGCTATAAAAAGATCGGGATTCCCCGATATAACCTCGAGAGCCTGTCTGCCGATAGATCCTGTTGAGCCGAGGATAGCTATTCGTCTCTTCATAAGGGAGGTTTTAGAATTTAATATATTTTACCGGGTCTATCGGAACCCCTTTGTGCCATAACTCAAAATGGAGATGAACACCGCTTGTCAGTGTGCCTGTGTTGCCCACAAGGGAGATTGCGCTCCCCGCTTTAACCTTCTCTCCCGACTTCTTTAGCAGTTTTGAGTTGTGCTTATAGATTGAGATCAAATCATTCTCATGCTGAATCTGGATTGTGTATCCTGTCTCCTCTGTCCATGCAGACATAATAATTGTACCATCCAGCACAGCTGATACAACCGAGTTCTCCTGCGCTGCAATATCTATAAACGGATGGTTTGTAGCAAGATTGAATCCATTGGATATTATACCTTTAACCGGAGGGAAAAAGTGTAGCCCCTCTATCTGCTCAATTTTTCTGTTTCCAGCCCCAAGATTGAACTGCTCCTGTCTCTGAACCTCCTCTCTCAGGAGTGAGTCCTCTTTTGAGATTGGTGCTGTAAGGTTTGGTGTTGATAGTGAGTCGGGAGAGATTGCCTCCACATTAAGATTTACAGGTTTAAGAGGTTCAAGCCCTGTTACAATCCTATGAATGTTATTAAGGTGGAAATCCCACATCTTTATCGCCTGTTCAAGAGAGTCTGCTTTAAGTGCATTCTGGACGATTGCCCTACGGGTCTGTGCATTGGGGTAGCCGGGAATAAACTCCCGAAGAGGGGTAAATGAGATTAGAAATGTCACTGAGCCTATGATGAAAATCACTGCCATAGAGATACTCACCAGAGTCATCAGCCCATTAGCCCTAAATACAAATATCTCTTCGTGTGAAGTGTCATTGAATACAGAGAAGCGGAATTTGCTCCTTAATCTGTTTCTCTTCTCCTTTTTAATTCTTGCCATTGCCAAATGTTTTACTCACCCTCTACCTTTACAAAGATCTCTTCGCTCTGCCACAATCCGTGTTTATTGCAGTATGCCAGAGCAGTAAGCCTTAAGCTCACCCTTGGTATAAAGATAAATTCAGACTCTATATGTACCGGATTGTCTCCAAAACTTGCCCTCTGAAGTTTAACCTCGCCTATGAGTGTCTCCAGATTCCAAAGCTGGATATACTCAAAGTGATGATCTTTCGCATTGGGGTGTTTGATGCTCTTCCCGATTATGACCTTTACCCGAAAGGGTTTATCTCTTTCAGCAACAGATTCACAAATAATTACAGGGCTGTGCTTATCGGCATATCCACGAACTTTTTCGCTGCCGTCTGCAAAATCTTTATAAGAAAATAGTCTTGGCATAGTGTTAAATAAACCTCCAAATGTACGAAAAAAAACTAACTTTGCACAATGGAGAGAATTGTCGGAATAGACTACGGAAAAAAGAGAACAGGAGTTGCCGTAAGCGATCCCCTGGGCATTTTTGCCACTGCTATTGAGACTGTACCATCTGCAAACATTGTGGCATATCTCAAAAATTATACCCAAAAAGAGAGTGTTATTAGGTTTGTGGTGGGGTATCCGGTAAATCTCAACAACACACCTTGTGAGGGAACAAAGTTTGTGGATCAGTTTTTGAATCTTTTGCGGAAACATTTTCCCGATATTCCTGTTTCATTAGAGGATGAGAGATTCACATCCAAGATGGCTTTTCAAACAATGATTGACGGAGGTGTCAAGAAGATGGACAGAAGAGACAAGTCTATGGTTGACAAGATTAGTGCTGCAATTATTCTGCAGAGTTATCTCGATAGAGGCCATAGGAGTAAAGGTAATCTCTCTGTTTGATATGGTTAAATTTTAAAATATTCATTATTATGGTTTTGCCGATATATGTATATGGTGCAGAGGTTTTAAGAGAGAAGGCAAAAGAGGTTGACCCGGCGGTTCCGGGAGTAAAAGAGGAGGTAGCGAAGCTGGTTTCGGATATGTGGGAGACCATGCACAAGGCAGAGGGGGTAGGGCTTGCAGCTCCGCAGATAGGGAGATCTCTTCGTCTGCTTATTGTTGACGGATCTATGTTGTCTCAGGATATGCCGGAGCTTGATGGTTTTAAGAGGGTTATGATAAATCCTGTTTTAAAGCAGGAGAGCAGCGAACTTATTGAATTCAACGAAGGGTGTCTGAGTATCCCCGATGTAAATGCCGTTATCGAACGCCCAAGAAGGATTACAGTATCCTATCTGGATGAGAATTTTCTCCCCAAAGAGGAGAGCTTCGATGATTTTGCGTGCAGAATGGTACAGCACGAGATGGACCATCTGGAAGGGGTTCTTTTTACAGACAAAGCTGCTCCTATAAGGAGAAAGATGCTTCAGTCAAAGCTTAACGGAATAAAGACGGGTAGATCACGCCCATCATATAGAATTGTTAGATAATTGGTTATGGGAGCATTTCACGCATACGACATCAGAGGCGTTTACAACAAGGATTTCGACAAAGAGGTTGTTTACAAGATAGGGTTTTTCTTACCTGAGCTTCTCAATTCAAAGAGGGTTCTTATCGGAAGAGATGTCCGAGACTCCTCGCCTGAGATTAGAGAGTATCTTATCAAAGGGATAACAGATTCAGGGGCAGACGTATATGATCTCGGACTTACAACCACACCAATGGTCTATTTTGCCACAGGAAGGTATGGTTTTACGGCCTCAGTACAGATTACCGCCTCCCACAACCCCAAAGAGTATAACGGACTTAAGGTCTCACGAGAGAATGCTCTGCCGGTTGGTTTTGATACCGGATTAGGCACAATAAAGGAGTGGATCGAGAGCCGTGAGATTGTTCCATCGGTAGAGAGAGGTGTTGTCAAGCATATGGATATTAAAGATGAATACATTTCATTTTTAGAGAAATACAAGAAGGATCTTACCAATCTTAACATTGGAGTAGATCTCTCCAACGGAATGGCAGGGCTAATTATAAAGAGAGTGTTGGGAGATGACTCGCCCACTCTTCACTATATTTTTGACGAACCGGACGGATCTTTTCCAAACCACGAAGCCAATCCGCTTGTCCCGGAAAATATTATAGACCTACAGAGGCTGGTAAAGGATAGATCCTGCGATGTTGGAGCCATCTTTGACGGAGACGGAGACAGAGTGATGTTTGTTGACGAAAACGGAAGATTTATCTCTCCTGACCTGATGATAGCACTTATGGGACACTACTTTCTGGAAGAGAGGGGAGAGAGAGGTGCTGTTCTTCAGGATATCCGCAGCTCCAAGGCTGTTGGGGAGTACATTACACCTATGGGTGGCGTAATGCACACCTGGAGGGTAGGGCGTGCCTTTGCAGCACATAAACTGAGGGAGATAGATGGAATATATGGAGGAGAGCTTGCAGGGCACTACTATTTCCGCGACTTCTTCTACAGCGACTCCGGAATAATGGCTGCACTTATAATTTTGGGAGTTATTTCGGATATGAAGAGGAGAGGCCTCTCACTCTCTAAGGTAATATCGCAAATCGAGAGTTACCACAACTCCGGTGAGATCAATTTCAAGATCGAGAAGAAGGCAGAGGCGATGAATCTTATAAAAGAGTTCTTTACCTCAAAAGAAAAAGCAACTGCCGAGTACGATTTTGATGGCTTCAGAGTAGAGTTCCCCGATTGGTGGTTTAATATAAGGCCTTCTAATACAGAACCATACCTAAGGTTCATTGCAGAGGCATCTACAAAGCAGCTGCTTGAAGAGAAGGTGTCAAAGGTTAAAGAGCTTCTCCATTCCGGCGGTTTTTTTAAATAATGGGATCATACCCATCAATGCGCTTTGGGCTCCTTACCCGGGTTGTTGTGTTGGTTACTATTGCATTAACTGCAACAGATAGGCTCTCTTCTCAGGTTACAGAGACATTTTTAAAGAGATTCGAGGAGTACCGTATAGAGATCAAAGATATTATTCCCGAGAGCAGAGTCGTTATAAATATACCCGCTAATAATCACCTCAAAAGAGGAAGGGATACCCGTATCATTCTCTATGCTTTGCCAAACGGCAATACAATCGAACAGACAGAGGGGCTCCTGCCTTCAAATGATATCATCCATAAAGGTGGAGTATGGAGGTTTGATATTCAGCATATAGCAGCACAGACCCGCTTTCTTAGAGAGAGAGACAAAAGGTTTAACTATATAGTGGTCTATTTAGAGAGTGACATGCTTGCATGGACCTCTTATGCAGCTAAGTACAGGGAGTCATCCTCTCTCTTCACATATTTGACAGATAGTTTACGCTCCTATATCTCTCACAGGTTTCCTCAGATTGCACCAATCAAAAGGCAGAGAGTTACTCTGGCAAGCCATAGCGGAGGGGGACGCTTTATCTTCAATTATATTACAGATTTAGAGCAGATTCCCCCATTTATAGAGAGAGTAATCTTTATAGACAGTAATTATGGCTATGAGACAGAAAAGCATGCTGATAAGCTACTCCATTGGCTTACAGGGAGCAAAGAGAGCTCAGACAGAGGGAGATACCTGGGGCTCCTTGCTTATGTAGATACTACCGTAATTCTAAATGGTAAGCCAATTGTCAGCAAAACAGGTGGGACGGGATACCGGAGTAATCTTCTTGCCAAAGATCTTAAAGAGAGGTCTCTCCAGATGACACATATCAGAGACACATCCTTTTTGAGATACCACTCCAAAGGTGTTGATATTATTATTAAAGAGAATCCAAAAGGAATCATATATCACACTCTGCTTGTAGAGAAGAACGGGCTTATCCATATGATGCTTGCAGGGAGCAGTAAGGAGGAGAGAGGATATAAATTCTGGGGCGAGAGGAGCTACTCTCACTTAATCGAGAGACGCTAATAAAAAGAGAGAATACGTTACTGATGAGATGCTTAAATTCTAATATATGAAGAGATATTTATCGCTCGATATGCTACGGGGATTATCAATTTTTGGGATGGTCTTCTCTGCCATTATACCTTACGGGGTTCTTCCTGCATGGATGTACCATATTCAGAATCCGCCTCCTCACCATAAGTTTGATATGTCTGTATCGGGAATAAGCTGGGTAGATCTTGTCTTTCCTGTTTTTATCTTTTGTATGGGTGTCGCTATCCCTATAGCCGGCAGAAAAAGAGAGGGGCAATCTCAAAATAAAAGAGCAGATTTCCAATATATTGCAAATGTTGCAGAGCGTTTTTTAATGCTTTGGCTCTTCTCATATCTCTATGTATTTCTTAACTTCTCAACAGCACAAGGGTGGTGGGCTCAGGCGGCAACAGCAATAGGATTCCTCTCACTCTTCCCTCTCTACTATGTATTCGGAAAAAATATTTCAGGGAGAGTTAAACTGCCAATAAGAGCTTCGGCTCTTGTATTGATCTCATTGATTATACTTTACGGACACTTTCGATTTGATGAGGTTATATCTATAACAAGAAGCGGAATTATTATATTTCTCCTTGCCTTCTTATATCTCTTTGGAGCTTTGATATGGTACTTTACAAGAGATAACCTTAAGTTGAGGGGTGTAGCTTTTGGAGCAGTACTTATCTTTACTGCAGTAACCATACCTATGGGTTTGCAGCCAAAGCTATATGCAATACCGGAGATCCGCTGGTTCTTCAATATGGAGTATATCTATTTTCTTCTGATTCTCATCCCTGCTACCTATGTTGGAGATCTTATCCAAAAGAGGCTATCCATTCCGGGGGGATATGATCCCTTTAAGAGAGAGTCCGGAGAGGGTGGAAGAGGAGTTGTTGTCGCAGCTGTAGCGGTTTATATTCTATGGATGATGTTTGCTCTCTATAAGGGTTATTACCAAGTCAATATACCTGTATCTCTTATCTTTGGAGGAGCAATATTCTATCTTGTAAAAGAGAGGATGCCGGTCTATAAGAGTGAGAGCCTGATGGCTGCTGCTCTTGCTGTGGCCGGATCTGTCGCAGTGATTATAGAGGGGTCAATTACAAAGTCTCCGTGTACAATCTCTTACTGTTTTATTACTACTGCAATAAGTATATATCTGCTTATGTTGGCAGATAGGTTGTCTCACAGTTTTGGCTCTTCATATTTTGTAAGGATCTTTGCGGGTGCCGGGAGCAACCCCCTTATGAGCTATATAGCATTCGGGAGTTTTGTGATGCCACTGTTTAAGATTACCGGCCTTATATTGATTTACAATGCTGCCTATCCGGCGGGTTATCCCTGGATTGGGGTGTTAAGGGCTGCTATCGCTGTACTATTTACAATGGCGTTGGTTGCACTAATGAGCGAGAAGAGGCACTACTGGAGAGCATAGCTCTCTTCTCGAGTTTACAAGCTTAAATATATGATGATGAATAATCTGGATTATGGTGTTATAGGGAATTGCAGAACAGCTGCTCTTGTCTCAAAAGAGGGGAGTATTGACTGGCTATGCTTCCCCGACTTTGACTCTCCTTCGGTATTCGCTAAAATACTGGACGATAAAAAGGGGGGCAGCTTCTCGGTAATACCTCAAGGGGAGTATTCATGCTCTCAAAAGTATATAAGAGAGACAAATATACTTTGTACAACTTTTAAGTCGGTGGAGTCTGCTTTTGAGATCTTAGACTTTATGCCGCGTTATAAAACGGGTGACGATGCAAGTGAGTACTATCTTCCGGCAGAGATCTACAGATATATCCGAGTATTAAGAGGGAAACCTAAAATTATTGTAGATTACTCTCCTGCACTTAACTATGCACTGGAGGAGACAAGCCACAGACTATCAGCGGGACATATCAGATCGGGCTCTGTGTTGAATGAGAAGAACTCGGTCTATCTCTATTCAAGTATGAACCTTAAGAAGATAGTTGAAAAGGAGAGTATTGAGATTGAAGGTGAGGAGTATCTTCTGCTCTCCTATAACCAGAAGTTAATAGAGGTAGATATCAGAAGGGTATATCTCGAGTACTCAAGGACAAAGGTCTATTGGTTAAACTGGCTTAACCGCTCAAAGAAGTATCGCAAATATGAGTCTATGGTTGAGAGGAGTATGTTGATACTCAAACTTATGTCTTTCCAGCCAAGCGGGGCAGTTCTTGCAGCCATAACTACCAGTATTCCGGAGACTATCGGTGAGGTGAGAAACTGGGATTACAGGTTTTGCTGGCTAAGGGATGCCTCAATGTCTATAGAGACACTTCTAAGTATGGGTCATCAGGGTGCAGCAAAGAGGTTTATTGGGTTTGTGAAGAGAATCATACACTCAAAGGATGAGACTTTCCAGATAATGTACGGGATACGCGGAGAGAGAGTACTTACAGAGAGGATTCTTACACATCTGTCGGGATATGAGAACTCCTATCCTGTAAGGATTGGTAATGCCGCATATATGCAAAAACAGAACGACTCTCTGGGGTATCTTATGGATGTTATTTATAAGTACTACCTCTACTTTCCCGGAACTCTGGACGAGATAGAGGATATGTGGGAGGTTACAAAGAACATTGTAAGAACAGTTTATGCAGAGTGGCGCCTTCCCGATCAGGGTATCTGGGAGATAAGAAACAGTACGAGTCACTATGTTTTTTCTAAGGTTATGTCCTGGGTTGCTCTCGATAGAGCAGTAAGGGTGGCCGAACTTCTTGGAAAAGATATCTATGCCATTGAGTGGGAGAGAGAGGCAAGGGCGATAAGGGAGGATATCTACAAAAACGGATGGAAAGATGAGCTTGGGGGGTTCTCACAGACCTATGAGAATAGCGAGCCTGATGCCTCGCTTCTGTTAATGGAGGAGTATGGTTTTATTGAACCGGATGACCCAAAGTATATCAGCACAGTACAGTGTGTCAAGAGAGGTCTGCTGCATAACGGATTGATGTACAGATATAGAAATAGAGATGATTTTGGCAGGCCATCCTCTGCATTTACAATATGTACCTTCTGGCTTATAAGGGCTCTCTATGTAACAGGAGAGCAAGAGGAGGCGAAAGCACTCTTTGATGAGATCTCCACCTACTCCAACCACCTTGGGCTATTTAGTGAAGATCTTGATTTTGAGACTAAAAGACAATTAGGAAACTTCCCTCAGGCATACTCTCACCTTGCAATAATAAATACCGTTGAGCTCTTTGCTGAGGAGAAGGTAAGATCGCGCTTTATCCGTCCGTAGGATTTAAGATATCTCCCTTAAGCCGGGCAAATGAGCCCGGATAGTTTTTGTTTATAAAGTCTATCAGTGCTTCCCGGATAGTTACCCTTAGATCCCAGTTTTTTGAGGCATCGCTGCTGCTTAACAGTATCCGAACCTCTTTATGCCACTCTTTGGACTCTGTTACCTGGATGTTCTGCACCCTCCCATCCCAGTCCGGATTATCCTTAAGTAACTCAGGAAGAATTTTTCGGAGAGGTTCCAAAGGCATATCGTAGGAGAGATAGAGGGTGATTGTCCCCATTATTGAGGCATCTTTGCGTGTCCAGTTCTGAAATGGCTTTTCAAGAAAATAACCGGATGGCAGAATCAATCTTCTCTGGTCCCAAATTTTTACAACCACATATGTAAGAGTGATCTCCTCAACTCGGCCCCACTCCCCCTCTACAATGACAACATCATCCAATCTTATAGGTTGGGTAATTGCCAGTTGAAGCCCGGAAAGTATCTGACCTATACTCTTTTGTGCTGCAAGACCTACGATTATACCTGCAACCCCTGCAGAGGTGAGAAGTGTAACTCCAATGCTCTTAACGCTCTCTATTGTCATTAGTGCAATAGATACAAAAACCAGAATAATAAGGGTAATAATCAACCCTTCAAACACCTTGATTTGAGTAAGGCTTCTTCTTGCCCTAAGATTGTCGGAAGATGAGATGTCAAGCCGCTTCTCCATAAAGTAGAAGAGTGCCCGTGTAATCTGAACCAGAATCCAGCCGATCGAGAGAATTAGCAGAATGTTATTTATACCTATAATCAGGCTAAATGCCTCAAGATCTCCAATAAATATATGGTTGAATAGTTTTAATGTAACCCAGAATGTGAACCAGATAGCAGGTATCCGAAAAAGCTTGATAAGGAAAAAGTCCAGTCCTGAATCGGGATTCCGGGAGTAACTCCTCACCCTTTTTAGTATAAAGCGGTATATAATGAGCAGTATAATAAAAAACAGTGCAAAAAAGCCGTAGAGTATATATACTCTGCTGCTGCCGGTAAGTATATCTGTAGTTATATTCATTCTTTTACAACCCTTCTTAAAAATGCGAGTGTCTCACTCTGGCTTAAGAGATTGTAACGGGCATACTCCGAAAAGGTGCCGATCTTTACAGTATATGCACTCTCGGGAAGCGAGATAAACATATCTTCGTCTGTTACATCATCCCCCATAGCAAGTATAAAGTCATAGCTGTTCCCTTTTAGCAATCTGTTTACCTCTGAGCCCTTTGTAAAGTCGGGATGTTTTATCTCAACAATCTTATTCCCCTTCATTATCTGTAAATGATCACGAGAACAAGGAGTTATCAATGCCCCGATAAGCTGCTGCACCCTCATTGAAGCAAGCCATGCATCTACCTTCCTGTAGTGCCATACCAATGCGGTCTCTTTTATCTCGAGAGAGGAGCGGGGAGTCTTCTCTACATATTGCTGAAGGATGCCGATAATCTCATCGTCCCATGCGGTGGGGGTGCTGTTTTTATGCCACACTCCCCCCTCTTTAAAGAAGGCGCCGTGCTCTGCAGCAAGCCCAATATTGAGTGATCCAAGCCACTTCTCAAGTGTAAGATGGTCTCTTCCACTGCTTATCACAACCCTGTTGCGGGGGTCAGATGCCAAAAGTTTGAGAGTGTCAATTATCTCTTCCGTAGGGATTGCATCCTCCGGTTTTGGCTTGAATGGGGAGAGAGTTCCGTCATAATCTAATATGATTAGTCTTTTTGAAGCTCTGTCGTATGTTTCACCTATCTCTCTCTCAATCTCATCATTGAGGAACCTGGAGTAGAGTGACCGGTTTTTGTCCCTTATACTTTGAAGGTCGTTGATAAATGTTCCTGCCCACTTGTTGACCGTGTGACTTGAAACCCGCTTCTGCATCCATCTCATCCGCTCAATCTTCTCACTCTCGGGCATCTGCAGAGCTGTTACAATTGCCTCCTCTATCTCTGTGGCGTTGTTTGGGTTAATGATAAGAGAGTCGATAAGCTCTATAGATGCTCCCGCCATCTCACTAAGTATAAGAACACCCGGGTTGTCTCTCTTTGCTGCAATATACTCCTTGGCCACAAGGTTCATTCCATCTCTTAGAGGTGTGACAAGTGCTACATCTGCAACATAGTACATTGCACAAAGCTCTTCAAATGAGAATCCGTGATAGAAGTAGTGAACCGGAGTCCAGTTCATATTTGAGTAGATTCCGTTTATCGAGCCTATGGTTTCGTCAATCTTTGTCTTTAACCCGGAGTAGCTCTCTACATTATCCCTTGATGGGACAATGATCATAAAGAGTGAAACTCTGTTCCAAAACTGGGGATGGTTCTCCAGAAACTGAGAGAACCCCTTTAGCCGGTGAAGGATTCCTTTGCTGTAGTCGAGTCGGTCCACAGAGAGAATAATCTTATGATCTTTGTAGTCGTTTTGCAGTTTATGTGCAATACGGGATACCTTAGGATTTAGTATCGAGTTGTAGTAGATATCAAAGTTTATACCCATTGGAAGAGCGTCAACCCTTACGATACGATCTTTAAGTCTCACCTCGTCAAGTTCGAAGTTGATGTCCAGCACCCTCTCTGTTGCACTAATGAAGTGCCTCATATATTCATATGTATGGAATGCAATTAGATCTGCACCGAGAATACCCGAAAGCAGCTCAGATCTCTCCGGAAGAACGCGAAAGAGTTCGTAAGAGGGAAACGGAATATGGTGAAAATAACCTATGCTTATGTCGGAGTTAAGATCTCTTAGCATCTTTGGAAGCAGCATCAGCTGGTAATCCTGAACCCAGACCATATCTCCTGGTTCGATAATCTTTGACGCTGCCTCTGCAAATAGCCGGTTGACCTTTTTGTAGCTCTCCCAGTGTGTTGTCTCGTGCTGAATAAGTGAGAAGAAGTAGTGGCACATTGGCCATATCTTACTGTTACTGTACCCTTCGTAGTACTCTTCTATATCGGTGTTGCTCAGAAAAACAGGATAGAGACTCTTCTTTTTGAGCTGTTTTTCTATAACGGCCTGCTCTTGCGGAGTCTCAATATTGACCCCCGGCCAGCCGATCCAGCATCTCTCCATCTTAATATCGAGTGAGTCGAGCCCTGTTGTCAGCCCCCCCTCACTACGGGTAAAACGGAAGGACTCTTTAAATTTTGTTGCTTTAACCGGTAAGCGGTTGGAAATAATTATCAGTTTCATCTCCGCAATTTAATATTTTAAAGGGTGAATACCAAGAAAACCGACAATTTTTCCTATTGGGGTTTCAATCATAAAGAGTAAATTTGTGGAATGGTAGTGGATTTACATATAGAGAAAATTGCGAAGGGGTACAGATCCTTCTCTCCCAAAGATTCGCTTGATTATCAGGTAAATCATTTTGTATCTGTACTTAATGCAAACAGATTGAGAAGAGGTGTTAGGATTGACTTTGTTCATGGTGTGGGAAAGGGTATTTTGCGGGAGGAGTTACTTTCAACTCTTAAGAGCAGATTTCCCGGTTTTGAATATGAAGATGCACCATTCTCTCTTTACGGTTACCAGGGAGCTTTAAGAATTACTATAAGATAAGAGATATGACCCTTGCAATTGTAGCAGCATATGCAGTAACTCCGGCCATCATTTTATGGCTTTGTAAAAGAGTCCCTTTTTTAGGTAAAATAGGTCCGGTTCTTTTACTCTATCTGATTGGAATAGTCTTAGGCAACACCGGAATCATACCTCACACCGCCTATAAGATACAGGATCTTTTGGTCTCAATCATCATTCCCCTCGCTATACCCCTTATGCTCTTCTCCTGCAATTTTCTTAAGTGGAATATTAAAAAGGCACTTCTTACCCTTCTTACGGGAATCACTGCTGTTGTTATTGCTATTGTCTCCGGATACTTTATTTTTGGCCCCTCAATAGCAAGCGACCCTGCAATGGGTGGAGATATAAATAAGATTGCAGGTATGCTTGCCGGGGTCTATACAGGTGGCACACCTAATCTTGCTGCTATCAAGATTATGCTCGATGTTCCAAACGAGACCTATATAATGATTCACTCCTACGATATGGCAATCAGCCTGCTATATCTCACTTTTGTCCTCTCCTTCGGGATAAAACTTTTTCGGCGGATTCTTCACAATCCCCCGGCCGGTGAGAGAGGGTTACAAAAAGAGAGTGGAGATATTGCACAATCTTTAGAGGATCCCTATAAAGGGTTCTTCAAGAAGGGGAACCTGGCTCCGCTCTCTGCTGCCATTGCAATCTCTGTGGCAATCTTCGCAATTGCAGGAGGGCTGTCGCTTATCTTACCAAAGGATATGCAGATGGTTGTTGTTATCCTCACTATAACAACTCTTGGTATAGGGGCGTCATTCATTAAGAGGGTGAGGGAGATAAAGAGCAGCTACGATGCGGGGATGTATCTGGTATATATCTTTTGTATAATTGTAGCCTCTATGGCCGACTTGGGCAGGATGGACATAGCAGGCGGACTATATCTTTTACTCTATATAGGGTATGTGATTTTTGGATCTCTTGCCCTGCAACTCATTATGGCTAAAATATTTGGGATAGATGCAGATACTGTCCTTATCTCCTCTGTATCTCTTATAAACTCCCCTCCGTTTGTGCCTCTTATTGCAACCGCAATGAATAATAAGGATGTGATAATTACCGGCTTGACGGTGGGGCTTATAGGGTATGCCGCGGGTAACTACTTAGGCTATCTCATCGCTGTTTTGCTTTAAACTTAACCTATTTACAATATGAAACCGATACTCAAACTAACAACTCTTCTCTGTCTGATATCTATCTCCACCGGGCTATTTGGTCAGGAGGTTAAGAGAGGGTGGAATTTTGGACCTCTTCCCGCAGTGAGTTATAACAGTGACCAGGGTTTCCAGTACGGAGCTCTGTGTGATATCTACTGGTTTGGAGATGGATCACAATATCCCAACTATCTTCATAAGTTCAATATAGAGGTGTCGAGATATACAAAGGGCTCTGGTGTTTACCACCTATTTTACGACTCAAAATATCTGCTTAAGAACCTACGTACAACTGTTGATATAAGTTACCTCACAGACAGAATGATGGACTTTTATGGCTTTGACGGATATATATCTGCCTATAAAAGAGATAAAGGGGCCTCATACTATAAGTTTGACCGTAACCTGTTCAGGGCAACTGCAGATTTTCAGGGAGAGATTGTGAAGAACCTGCAGTGGGTTGCCGGTCTGGGGCTCTACAGCTACAAAACAGGTGCTGTAAAGAGTGATGAGTATGCAAACGAACCAAGCCTCTTTAAGAGCTATGTGGATGCCGGTATTATCACTCCGCTCGAGAGAGACGGAGGTACGCGGGTGGAGTTAAAGCTGGGAGGGGTGTATGATACCAGAGATAATGAGGCAGATCCTTACAGGGGGTTTAAAGGAGAGGTTATCTCGCTGCTCTCTCCCGGGAAAAATAGCGGCGGCTACATAAAACTCTATCTCTCGGCATCGGGTTTCATCCCATTGTATAAGGAGAAGCTCACATTTGCAGCGAGAGGTACATATCAGGGGACCATTCAGGGCAATCAGCCCTTTTATATGGTACAGAATATCTCTACTCTCTATTTCCGGCAGATTACCAGCGAAGGTCTGGGGGG
>CAZCXB010000018.1:0-16931 GCA_964502485.1 uncultured Muribaculaceae bacterium
AGGTAACACTCCGAAAGTCCACAACCCTTGCCAAGGTATCCCCCCAAAAAAAGAGAGGCCAAATATATTTTGGCCTCTCTTGATTTTTTAGCAGCTACAACGTTAGTCGGTATAACTCTCCAGAATCTCCTTCATCTGATGCGCCTCAACACGACCATAAACCTTCTCTCCAATAAGGAGAACCGGAGCAAGACCACAGGCACCAACACATCTGAGACAATCAAGAGAGAACTTGCCGTCAGGAGTAACCCCACCAACCTTAATCTTAAGCAGCTCTTTCAACTCATCTACAATCTTTTCTGCACCACGAACATAGCAAGCTGTTCCCATACAAACCGAAATCGGATGCTTACCCTTTGGAGTCATAGTGAAGAAAGAGTAGAAGGTAACAACGCCATATACTTTAGCAACAGATATCTTAAGATTGAAGGCAATCTCACGTTGAATATCTTCCGGAAGATAACCAAACTCACTCTGAGTTTTATGAAGAATACTTATCAGCTCCCCGGGATTGTTGTCAAATGATTTACAAATCCCTTTAATTGTTTCTTTATGACAATCTTGTATTTTGAATGTACTCATTGCGATCTAAATTTTATGTTTGTCAAAGTAGTGTGTATGGAGCAGATGATGAGATTTCTCGCTCATAGGATGACCAAGAAACTCCTTGTACAGCTTAGCTATATAAGGGTTCTCATGAGATTTGCGGATACTCTTTCCTGCATCCTCTCTGTATATTGCATCGTACCGAGCACGAATAACACTTGAGTCACCGTGATGAAGCGGCTGACCGGCACCACCGATACACCCACCCGGACAGGCCATAATCTCAATCGCATGGAAATTATATCTGCCCTCTCTAATACCATTAAGAAGCTTACGTGCATTACCAAGCTGGTGAGCAATACCAATATGGATTGGAGTCTCACCAAAATAGATGGTAGCAGTTCTAATACCCGACATACCCCTTAGCTCTTCAAAATTGATCCTGTTAAGTTTAGTTCCGGTAAAGAGCTCATAAGCTGTACGTACTGATGCCTCAATAACACCACCTGTAACACCGAATATAACACCCGCACCTGTTGACTCACCCATAGGAAGGTCAAACTCCTCGTCGTTAAGACTATCGAAACTGATATTGGCTGTCTTGATAAGACCTGCCAGCTCTCTTGTAGATATTGAGTAATCTACATCCGGATTGCCATCAACCTTAAATTCATCGCGTTGACACTCATATTTCTTAGCAAGACAAGGCATTATAGAGACAACAACAAGATCCTCTCTCTTCACACCAATCATATCTGCAAAATAGGTCTTGGCAATAGAGCCGAACATCTGCTGAGGAGAGCGTGCTGTAGATGGAACATCAAGCATATCAGGGAAGTAAACCTCAAAGAAGTTTACCCATGCAGGGCAGCATGAGGTAAGGATAGGTAGCTTAACGCTCTTGTCTCCATTAACATAACGTGTTATCCTGTCAAGTAACTCTGTACCCTCCTCCATAATTGTAAGGTCAGCAGCAAAGTCGGTATCAAATACCCTGTCAAAACCAAGTGTGCGCAGAGCAGCAACCATCTTACCGGTAACCAGTGTTCCCGGAGCAAGTCCAAACTCCTCACCAAGAGCAGCACGAACAGCCGGAGCAGTCTGTACAATCACAGTCTTCTTAGGATCTGCAAGAGCACGGATGATCTTAGCAGTATCATCATATGGGGTCAGAGCACCGGTAGGACAAACAGCAACACACTGTCCGCAGAAGGTACAAGGAGAGTCGATAAGGTCCTGCTCAAAAGCTGGAGCAACAACCGACATAAACCCGCGGTTAACGGCACTCAATGCACCAACAGTCTGAACATCATTACAGATGGTTTCACATCTGCGGCACATGATACACTTGTCCATATCTCTGTTAAGAGCAGGAGAGCAGTCTTTTCTGTAAGAGGATACCTCCGCATTCTCAACAGCGTGTATCTCTCTTATACCCATCTTTTGAGCAAGAGTTTGCAAATCGCACTTACCTGAAGATGAGCATATCAGACACTGAGCAGGGTGGTCAGAAAGAATCAGTTCCAGAACTGTTTTTCTCGCATTAAGAACCCTGATACTGTGAGTTTTAACAACCATTCCCTCTACACACTCAGTTGAACATGAGGGGGCCAGATTTCTTCTTCCCTCAATCTCAACAACGCAAACGCGGCATCCACCCGGACGATTCTCAATCTTAAGGTGTTCAAGATTCATATAGCAGAGTACCGGAATATCTATTCCCACCTGCTTTGCAGCCTGGTAGACAGTAGTACCTTTCTTTACTTCTACCTCGATCTTATCTATCGTGACTTTTATTTTTTCCATAGAGTTGGATTATTGAACATGAATAGCTGTAAACTTACACTTGTCGTAACAAGCACCGCATCTGATACACTTATCTACATCAATAACGTGCGGCTGACGCTTCTCTCCGGTGATTGCATTAACAGGACACGCCCTGATACAAGCTGTACAACCGGTACACTTATCAGAGATAATTGTGTATAGCTTAAGAGCCTTACACATCCCTGCAACACAAATCCTCTCCTTAACGTGTGAAAGATACTCATCATGGAAATGTTCAAGAGTTGACAGAACAGGATTAGGTGATGTCTGACCAAGACCACAAAGAGATGTATCCTTGATAACAAGGCTAAGATTCTCAAGGTATGTAAGATCCTCCTCTGTACCCTTACCTGCACATATCTTCTCGAGAATCTCGTGTAGCCTCTTGTTACCAATACGGCAAGGAGCACACTTTCCGCAAGACTCCTCAACAGTAAACTCAAGATAGAACTTAGCTACAGAGACCATACAGTCATCCTCATCCATTACAATCATACCACCCGAACCCATCATAGAGCCGGCAGCAATAAGATTGTCAAAATCGATAGGAGTATCAAGGTGCTTCTCTGTAAGACAACCTCCCGAAGGTCCTCCTGTCTGAACTGCCTTGAACTTCTTACCATTCTTTATACCACCGCCAATCTCAAATATAACCTCCCTAAGGGTGATACCCATAGGAACCTCAATAAGACCAACGTTGTTGATTTTTCCTGCAAGAGCAAAAACCTTTGTACCCTTGGATTTTTCGGTACCTATACTTGCAAACCAAGAAGCGCCTTTTAGGAAGATAGCAGGAACGCTTGCAAAGGTCTCAACATTATTTACGTTTGTAGGTTTTCCGAGATAGCCCTTCTCGGCAGGGAATGGCGGCTTAACGGTAGGTTCACCTCTGTGACCCTCCATAGAGTGGATAAGAGCGGTCTCCTCACCACAAACAAAAGCACCTGCACCAAATTTAAGCTCAATATCAAAAGCGAAATCGGTACCCATAATTCCCTCTCCAAGCAGACCGTACTCACGTGCCTGAGATATTGCAATCTGCAGACGCTTAATAGCAAGCGGATACTCTGCACGAATATAGACCAGACCCTTTGTAGCACCTATGCAGTAGCCGCATATAGCCATCGCCTCAATAATTGAGTGAGGGTCACCCTCAAGAATAGATCTGTCCATAAACGCACCCGGGTCACCCTCGTCTGCATTACAAACAACATACTTCTGATCTGCCTTGTTTTTTGATGCAATCTCCCACTTAATACCGGTAGGGAAGCCTCCGCCTCCGCGACCTCTAAGACCCGATTTCTTTATCTCATCTATCGCCTCGCTCTGTGTCATCTCTGCAAGAATCTTACCAATAGCGGCATAGCCATCACGAGCAATATACTCGTCAATATTTTCAGGATCAATAAAACCGCAGTTTCTTAGAGAGATTCTAAGCTGCTTCTGGTAGAAACCCATATGCTTTGAATCTTCAATATGCTTAAGAGTCTCAGGATCTTCGTAAAGAAGTCTGTTTACCCTGCGCCCTTTAAAAACGTGCTCACTTATAATCTCAGCACAATCCTCAGGTTTTACTTGAGTATAGAAGGTGTTGTCCGGAAGAATCTTCACTATCGGACCCTTTTCGCAAAAACCAAAACAGCCGGTTGCAACAACCTGCGCATCATTTTCAAGTCCCTGCTTCTTAATCTCTTCTTTGAGATTTATAATAATCTCATCACTTTGTGAGGCCCTGCATCCGGTACCCGCACAAACCAGCAAATGCATTTTATACTGTGCCATAAACTCTACTTTTGCTCATTAATAGTCTGATAGTTAGTCGGGATAATGCCGTCGAGGAGCTCACCGTTAAGGACATACTTGTCGAGGATGTCTATTGCAACCTGATTGTCAACATTACCGAAGACAACCGGATCTTTGCCGGGTACCCTTACCTCTAATGTTGGCTCTGCATAGCAATAACCCATGCACCCGCCCTGTGTGACCACGGCAGGAATCTTTTCCTTCTCTATCTTCTCAATGAGAGTGTTCATTATCGTTCTGGCGCCGGCTGCGATACCGCAGGTAGCCATAGCCACACGAATCTGAACAAGAGACTCTGGCGAATTGCTCTTTTCACGGATATTCATTCCGTGTTCCAGACTTTGCTTCATCTTACGCAAATCGTCAAGGGATTTGATTTTATTCATACTTATTTATATTTGGTTTTGTTGTGTCCTTTCACGCGCTAAAAGTATATATTTTCTCAATATTACCAAAAAATATTTAACTATAAGGTTACGAATTATTACAATTAACTTACTATCTAATACTTTCAATTAACAGTTTTGCCAGTTCGGGCATCCCTTGGGCAAACCTTTTTCTGATATAAATAATCCTTTCTGCACTCCTATCATGGACCTCAACACACGAAGGATCAATTACATAAACCGGAACGCCAACGGGAGAGTAAGCTGTTAAACCTGCAGCCGGATATACCGCCAGCGAAGTTCCCGCAACAATTACAATATCGGCACCGGAAATAATCTCAATCGCATCACTCATCAGCGGCACCTCCTCCCCGAAAAAAACGATGTGTGGCCTTAGCTGTCCTCCACCCGGACAAAGGTCCCCGACATGAACATCCCCGGAAATTTCGCAAATATAGGAAGGATCTTTTAAACTTCTGCATTTTATTAACTCTCCATGCAGATGAAGAACTCTGGATGAACCGGCCCTTTCGTGCAGATTATCTACATTTTGAGTGATAATATCTACATCAAAAAATTCTTCAAGTTTTGCAACGGCAAAGTGTCCGGCATTTGGCTCGACCTCTCGTAGCTGACGACGCCTTGCGTTATAGAATTCGAGTACCCTCTCAGGATCTCTTTTTAGTGCCTCAGGAGTACAGACATCCTCTATTCTGTGATTTGCCCACAATCCGGAAGAGGAGCGAAATGTCTCCAATCCGCTGTCGGCACTCACCCCTGCACCTGTAAGCATTACAACTCTTCTCCCTCTACCGGTCATATATCTATAAGATTAAACAGTATCACCCCTAAGCTCACAAATATTAGCATCCACCATACCTGTAAGCATCCTTATAACAGATGGATCATTGAGCGGCAAGCCCTCAAGAATCTCCTTTACCTCAACCGTATCAAAAATATACTCACTCTCATTATAAATATAACGGAAATAGAAATCGATTTCAGGATTTGCAGAGACCATTAGAATGAGGCTGTTTGCAACATCGCCAAGCGGAGGTCTGTCGAGATGGCTATTTATAAAGGATGCCCTCACCTTTGTCCCAACACCCGGAGTTGAGTGGACAACAAGATCTCCTCCTGACTGTTGTGCGCTCTGTTTAAAAAGCGGAATACCCATCCCTACACGCCTTGTAGTGCGTGAAGTGAAGAATGGATCACTAAGACGATCTACCTGCTCAGGTGTCATTCCTCTTCCATTATCCTCAATTTCAATTATAAGAGAGTCCTTAATACTACTCTCCTCAACAGTTAATCTGATTAGAGAGGCCCCTGCAGAGAGCGAATTCTGTATTATATCAATTATATGTAACGATAGATCATTCATCTTTTTAATAAGTTAAGAGCCGACTTGATTGAATTGAAAGTAATATCCGAAATTTCAAGCTCAACAAAACACTTGCCAATGTCTTGCGGATAGTGGGCATCAGAAGATCTGATAAAGGCCCTTTTTGAGAGATAGCTATTGTCAGAGATAAATTTATCAATATTACAATGAGATGATAGCTCAAGAGCGTCAACAGAGAGAGATGGTGGGAGAAATCCGAGCTGACTCAGTATAGAGTTCTGCTGTTTATCTATATGAGCAGGGATAAAAATTCCTCCAAGCGAGTGGACAAACTGCTCAACCTCCTCTATAGATTGGTCGGTAGTGTTTGTCAAGAGAGACTCCTCCTGATAGATAACCTCCTCCTGCTCATTAACAACAAGCTGGTATCCAAAAATATCAACATTATTTGGAATCCTTACAAGTGTCCGGTTTAGATACTCCTGAAGAGCATCCAGAGCCTCTTTACCATCTACAAAGGCAAGAACATGAACCTCCTCCCTGGTGGTAATCTCGGCTCCGCACAAAACCATTACCCCCTCCCTTTGACCTGTCTCCCAAATATAACGGGATTGAAGGGTTGAGTTGTGATCTGTAATACCTATAATAGCAAGGTCCCTCTCCTTTGCCTTGCTAATAATATTAAGAGGAGTCATCTCAATATCCCCGCAGGGAGAGAGAGTCGTATGAATATGAAGATCACATTTAGCTCTTGTTCCCAAGAATTTCATATAGTTTACCACACAATTCAAATGCTTCCAAATTACTGCCAAGAATAGGAACCCCTTCTGTAACAGATAATTTAACAGTATCTTCATCAGGAGTAAAGCCCTTCACAAGTATAACGGCAGATAGGTCTCTAAGAGATGCAACACCAATAATATTCTTATGTGTCTGAAGTGTTATCCACACCTGACCCTCTTTTGAGTGTCCCATTACATCAGAGAGAAGATCTGAGGAGTACCCCCCTGTAATCTCTCCCTCTAAGGACTCTTCACATGAATACACCTTTAGATTCATTAACTCAACAACTCTCTTAACTTTCATAACTATTTAATTATTTATTATTAGTCACTCTTCACACTTATCAAATCTCTCCTTACCCCAGATACTCTCCATAATCCTGATTGTATCCTCAAGGGAGATCTCGCCCCGCTTCTCAAAGATTGTTCTCAGGAAGATACATGAGTTGACATCTGCCTGATCCCTTACAATATCCTCTGCCAGTGCCTCACAACTTGGAGCTCCACAGGCACCGCAATCAATCCCCGGAAGAATTGTCTTTAACCTTCTTGCATTCTCCATCTTTTTGATTGCAAGCTCTATATCCTTATCGTACTTAACCATAGAGCGTGGCTCTATCTTATCCATATGGACAACTGCAGAGCAATATCTCTTATATTCTTCTATCAGATTGTGATTTTCAGGTACCTTATGAGAATAATTTTTAAGACTCTCTGCCGTAAGAAATCTGTTTCTGTGAGAAAGAATACCACCTGCACAGGATTCGTCGCAAGCCCTTATCTCAAGAAAATCTACACCGGTTATCTCCTCATTCTCCAGTAGTTCAAGAAAATCAATAACATTTTTCATCCCGTCAATTGCAAGTGTTCTCCCGTTGATATTTGAGGACTCACCACCGGTGGTGGGAAATAACACTCCCTTGGAGGAGAGCTCACTGTTGATAATAATTGAGGATGTTATAGGAATTCTCTGTTTATAGGCAAGATATACCTTATTAAAGAAGAAATCCATATTTATTACTCCGGTTATTGGAGAGGTATATCCGCCCACAGGAGATTTTACTGCTGCAATCTTAGCAATACAGGGTGTAAGGTAGAATATCCCGTAATCACTGTCATCAACTCCACTCTGTTGAAACCTCCTCTTATAGTACTGTGCAGTAATCTCTATAGGAGGCAGAAGCTTCATTATATTATCTACAAGAGAGGGGAACCTCACCTGAATAAGCCTTATTACAGCCGGACAAAATGATGAGATTGCCGGTTTTTCACATGTGTTAAGATAATCATTAATCTCACCTACAAGGGTGTCGACACTCTGCTCAACTGTGCAAACCTCTGTAAAGCCCAGCTCGCCAATTATATTATAGATAGTCTCTCTTGGGACAGAGTCCTTAAACTGGGCAAAGAAGACCGAAGGCACCAACAGAACTCTGTGCTTAAAGCCGAATATCTGCTTAAAATCATCATCCATAACACGTATAGCCCGTGTTGGACACACCCTGTAACACTCACCGCAATCTATACACCAGTCGGCATGAATTCCCGCTTTTCCTGCAGATACCCGCAACGCCTCGGTAGGACACACCTTCATACAGTGAGAACATCCGATGCAGATATCCTCCACTATCTCCAAAGCTCTGTTGTATGTAGTCTGTCTCGATTTCACGCTTAAAAATTTATCACAATTGTAAGAGTTGTGCCTTTACCAACCTCAGTTTCAATGGATAAAGAATCTGCATTCTCACGTATGTTTGGAAGACCCATTCCTGCTCCGAACCCCATCTCCCTAACAGCAGGAGAGGCAGTAGAGAAACCCTTTGTCATAGCTTGTCCAACATCGGGGATTCCGGGACCCTCATCTTCAAGACGAAGTTTAATACCTGTACTCTCTATATCGGCATAGATAACTCCTCTGTATGCATGGGCAACAATATTGACCTCAGCCTCGTAAAGAGCGACAACCACTCTTTTGATTACAGAAGAGTCAACACCAAGCTGCTTAAGGTTTTTCTTAACCTGCGAAGAGGCATATCCGGCCTGAGTAAAGTCGCCGCCCTCTACCTTGTATTCAAACAGCATAATCAATAAACCGCTTTAACCCCTGCACCATACAAAATGCCGGCACAGCGGAACATAGAAAATTTACTTCTAATTATGAGTACATCATCCTCTTTTGCCAAATCAAGCATCTCCTGAGTTACCTCCTTTCCCCTGCACAGAAGAATGTACGGAGCATCAGACATCTCGGCAGTTCTGATAGACTGAAGATTTGCGAGACCTGTGAGCAGTAGAAAATGGTCCCTTTTGAGTGTAAGGACATCGCTCATCAGGTCGGATGCAAATGCAAACTCTACACTATCGTCAAGTCTGCTCTCGCCACTTACCGGAACACCCTCTACAAGAGCGCAAATTTCTCTTAATGTCATACCACTTATATTAATATTATAAATATTTACAAACTCTTTATATAGCATCTTCTTCTCATGTACGGCTCATACCCGTATCTCTCCCATACCTTATAAGAGGAGTTATTCTCTGCCTGTGGGTTTGTTATAGCATACATTATCTCTCCCCTCTCCAGATTTGAGGCAATATGGGTATGGTAGATAGATGAGATCCCCTTATTCTGCCACTCCGAAGATGCTCCCAACAACATAAGATCTATTGTTTTATACCTTTTAAAACCTCTCAAAATATGGAAAATACCAAAAGGGAAGAGCCTCCCCCCTGCACGCTGAAAAGCAACTGAGAGATTTGGTACACATATCCCGAAAGCGGCAATGTTATCTTTTTTATCTACAATTATACATGTCAGCTCCTCTTTAAGTCTGGGAAAATACTCCTTTGCAAGTTTCTCTACCTCTTTTCGTGTGAGCGGAACAAAGTTGGCAATTTCACTAAACCCCTCATTATAAGATTTAAAGAAGCTATCAACAAATTTATTCGAACCCTTCAGCTCCTTAAGATCCAGAACACGAAGATTATATTTCTCCAACAACATCAAGTTGATTCTTTTAATCTTCTCCGGAACTCCCTCATTTGCTCTAAGCTTGATCTGAACCCAGTCAATCTGCTTACCATAGCCGAGCTGACCCATAATAGTATTGTAGTATGGATGGTTATAGAGACAATTAATAGGTGGAGTGTTCTCAAACCCCTCTGTAAGCATTCCCTGACGGTTAAGTGTATTGTACCCCAGTGGTCCGTGAATCTCCTCCATTCCCTCCTCTCTGCCCCACTGCTCTGCCACAGATAGAAGAGCCTGCGCTACATCTCTGTTATCTATAAAATCTAACCATCCGAACCTGACTCTCTTCTCGTTGTGGTACTCATTTGAACGTGGATTGAGTATAGCAGCTATCCTGCCAACCACCTCACCCTTTTGGTCAAAAGCCATCCACATCCGGAGTTTACAATATTCCAAAGAGGGGCTACTTGTTAATGTTTCAAACTCATCACTATCAATCACAGGAACATATTGTTTACAATCCCTGTATAATTTATGAGGAAACTTGATAAATCTTTTAATATCTTTTGATGTTGTTACCTCTTTAATTGTGAATCCCATCAGTTTACTGTTTAGATCAGGTTTAGCAATGCAAATGTACAAAAAAAAGAGAAGAGAGTATATCTATCTCTTAAGAATGCCGCAGATAACCGCCTGTGCCGCTACACATCCAAAAACAGCAGGGAGATAGGATATAGTACCCACCATAGATTTCTTATTCTGCTCCTGCACAGGCACAACCGCCTCTGTGTCGGGCAGCTCCTCGGAGAAGACAACGTCAAACCCTTTGTTTATTCCAAGCTTTCTCAGCCTCTTTCTTATCATATAGGCAAGGGGGCAGTTGAAGGATTTGGAGATATCCTTTAGCTTTACCTTTGTAGCATCCAGCTTAGCACCTGCACCCATTGAGCTCACAATAGGGATACCCTTTGTAACGGCAAAGTTTATAAGAGCAATTTTGGGAGATAGAGTATCTATTGCATCAACGATATAATCAACCTCTACTCCAAGAAGATCGTCAACATTATCCTCTGTCAGAAACTCCTCAATAACTACAACTTCTAAGGATGGGTTTATATCCTTAAGCCGCTGCTCCATCAACCTTGCCTTAGAGGCACCGATTGTGCTATCCAACGCTAGAAGCTGTCTGTTCTTGTTTGTAATATTAACCACATCACTATCAAGTATAACCACACTACCCACTCCTGCCCGTACAACCATCTCAGCGGCATATGCTCCGACTCCTCCAAGTCCGATAATGGCAACTCTCTTAGTGGATAGAGTCTTAACAGAGTCATCCCCCAACAGCAGAGCTGTTCTTAGGGTCCAGTCGCCCGGTAAACCAAACTCTTTATTACTCTCTGCCATCCTTGTCAAAGTTTTTTGCCTCTATCCAAATCTCCTCCATCTGCTCAAGAGATAACTCTTTTAGCGATCTTCCCGATTTTATCACCTTCTCTTCCAAAAAGTTAAATCTTTTTATAAACTTCTTGTTTGTCATCTCAAGTGCAGTATCGGGGTTGATATTGTACAACCTTGCCGCATTTACAAGTGAGAATAGAAGATCTCCAAACTCCTGCTCAACAGCACCTCCCTCACCACCTTCGGAGAACTCAACGCTCTTAGAGGCTAATGGTTGCGACTCTGCGGCAATAACCTCCCTCTCAAACTCCCCAATCTCCTCCTTAACCTTATCCCACACCTGCTCTCTTACATCCCAGTCAAACCCTACAGCCCTTGCCTTATCCTGAATACGGTATGCCTTTATCAGAGATGGGAGAGATTCGGGAACACCCGACAGAAGAGATTTGTTACCACTCTTCTCCTTTCCCTTGAGTTGCTCCCAGTTTTCAATAACATCTCTCGACCCGTTTACCTGCGTTGAACCAAAAACATGAGGATGTCTATAAACCAGCTTATCACAAAGAGAGTCAATAACATCACTAATATCAAAGCTACCCTGCTCATCTCCGATCTTTGCATAGAATACTATATGGAGTAGCAGATCTCCAAGCTCCTTGCTTATGTTTGCACTATCCTTGTGCAAAATTGCTTCACTAAGCTCATATGTCTCCTCTATTGTCAAAGGTCTTAAAGACTCCATACTCTGCTCCCTGTCCCAGGGACAACCCTCCCTCAACCTATCCATAATCTCAAGCAGCTTATCGAAGCTCTTCAATGCTCTCTCTCTTTTCATCTGAAATACTATTATTTGTAAGTTATAATTGATCTAAAAATTTAATTCTCACCTGCGATGAGGTATTGAGATTCTCTGCAGCAGTTATATCTCCTTGATTTATTGCTATTTCTAACATTCCTAACGAGTTAAAAAGGGCGATAATCTCCCCCGGCACACTGTCGCTGTACCCTCTTGAGATTTTTGTAATCTTTAAATAGGGTCCCTGGACAAAGATTATAAAGTCTCTCCCCTTATGAAGCGAGTCAAACACTCTTCTCTCAATGTTTGTAACAGCATTACCAAAGGAGTCGCAATAGAGAACCCTGCCGGTAATACTCTTGTCGTTATATACAAGACCGGGCGATGACTCCCTTCTGAGATCGCACACCTTTGTCCTGCTCTCAAATGTATTGGTTAGGATTATATCTGCCGCCTCCCGAAAAAGTTCCAAAGAGAGAAACGTTGAGAAGGGAATCTCCATGCCCTTAAGCAAGCGAAAGCAAACAGAGGGAGGATTGTCGAAGAGAAGAGAGAATCTGCCATCATTTACCCCAACAAAGTAGTGCCCCTCACCATATACAATAACCATTGGAGATGAGGCGTCCGGCTCACTCATAACACCCAGAAGGTGGATTGATGATTTAGGAAAATAGCGAAAAGATGACCTAATAATAAAGATTTCCTGCAAAACATCGAAGCACGGAACAGAATTTGTAATATCGACCACACGTAACTCGGTTGACAACGAAAGAAGTGCCCCATTGAGAGCACCATAATAGTAATCGCCGTTTTTCCAGTCGCTTGTGATTGTAATAATTGTCATTTTGCGGAATATTATGCAAAGATAGGAAATTTTAATACATTTGCCGCTTGAATTTGCAACGGTAAAAATATACTAATACCATTAATCATCAACTATTTATGATGCACAATAATCTAAAGTTCATCAGTGCCGCAGAAGCTGTTAAAGTAGTTAAAACGGGTGACCACATTCATCTGAGCAGTGTTGCCAGCGCTCCAAAAGTCCTGATAGATGCTCTTGTAGCAAGGGGAGAGAACAGGGAGTTCGAAGATGTAAGAATCCACCATCTTCATACAGAGGGGGAGGCCCCATACGCCGATCCTAAATTTGAGGGTATATTTTTTCATCAGGCCTTTTTTGTAGGGGGTAACGTCAGAAAGAGTGTTCAGGCAGGATACTCCGACTATATTCCGGTATTTCTTAGCGAGACCCAAAAACTCTACAGAAGCGGAATACTACCCTGTGACATAGCCATGATACAGGTCTCATATCCGGACAGGCACGGCTTTGTCTCACTTGGAACCTCGGTAGATGCTACACTTGCTGCCATTGAGTGTGCAAGATATGTTATTGCTGTTGTAAACAAGAGGGTACCACGCTCCTTTGGTGATGCAATGATCCCTATGAGCATGATAGATATGTTTGTAGAGGACAACACACCCCTTGAGCCGGCCCATTTTACTGAGCCGGATGCAATCGAGTGTGCGATAGGGAAAAACTGCGCCTCCCTGATAGAGGATGGTGCCACACTACAGATGGGTATAGGTGCTATTCCAAATGCGGTTTTGGCTCAATTGGGTGGACACAAAAACATTGGTATTCATACAGAGATGTTTGCAGATGGGGTACTGCCGCTGGTTAGAAGCGGAGTTATCAATGGTGCAGAGAAGGTACTTGACAGAGGCAAAATGGTAGCAACCTTTCTTATGGGATCTCAGGAAGTTTATGATTTTATCGATGATAACCCGATGGTACTTATGCAGGATGTGGCCTATACCAATGACCCATGCATAATTGCTAAAAACCCTAAGGTAACAGCCATCAACTCTGCTCTTCAGGTAGATCTCACAGGGCAGGTGTGTGCAGATTCAATAGGGACAAAACACTACTCCGGCGTAGGCGGACAGGTTGACTTTATATACGGTGCATCTATGTCTAATAGAGGAAAGGCGATAATTGCAATGCCTTCGGTGACAAATAAAGGTATAAGCAAAATTGCACCCGTCCTTAACCTTGGAGCGGGAGTTGTAACAACCCGAAATCATATCCACTGGTTTGTAACTGAGTATGGTGCAGTAAACCTTTACGGTAAATCACTCCAGGAGAGAGCTCGACTTGTTATCAGTGTAGCCCATCCGGACCATCGTGAAGCACTTGATAAAGCTGCATTTGAGAGATTCGGACCTCACTACCACTTCAAGAGATAGAGCCACAACAAAAAGTAGCGCAACCGACTAAAAAAAACCCCGGCATCTTATACAACTATTTGTTGCTTAGTGCCGGGGATTTTACGATGGATTAACCTCTATTCAAGAACTTCAATATAGAAGTGAATCTGCTGTCTCTTACCAAAAGATTGATTACCAGAACCATAACCCCACTCCGATCCGAAGAAGGTAACAGCCTTACCCCCGAGCTTCATATTAAGAAGAGCCTTAGCAAATCCATCAACGACACTCTCTCCTCCACTACCTGACTGGCCAATCTCATGCACCTCATGAGAGATAGGGTTGTACTGCTTTTCGCTGCTATATATTCTGTATTTACGGGCTGTATCCTCAATATTGGTATCAAATACAAATCCGTTTAATAGCTTCCCGACATAATTATATCTAATTGTGTTTCCAACCTTTACAGAGTCTCCGGTTCCCTCTTCAAGAGATTTAAAATAGAAACCCTTTACAAGAGAGTCAAGCCCCTGATAGTGCATACTGCTAAACATATGTAGAGAGTCAAGTTCATACTGAGGGTAGTCATCGATCACCTTTAGTATCTCAAAATCATAAACAGCAGATGTTGGTAACTGTCTGTCGGAACCCTTATAGTCTAACTCTGATGCCCATGGCGGTATAATCATCCTTACATCCGAACCCTCTCTAAGTTTTAGAAAAGCCTCCTCCATACCCTTCATCATAGTAATATTGCCCAGCTCAAAAAGAACCGGACCATAGTAGTTGGCATATGCAAATCCGCCTACATTCTTTGCAATCTCCTCTACACTTGTCTGCTCATAAACATTCTTGAGACTCAGTTTTGAATATCTTACAAAAACACTACTATTCGCCTTTACCTCTTTGCCACTACCCTTTTTTCTGTTCATAAGATATACTCCACTCGGCAGAGTCTGTAGGGTGTCTTTGTAAACAACCGAAATATGAGCCTCCAATATCCGCCTCTCCAATGTGTCTGTACTCTCTATAACCTCTTTCGCACAAGAGGATAAAACAATAATCATAACTGAAAAAATCAGTGCGAAATCGATTCTGTATCTGGTATTCATCCGTAAAAATATTTCTGGAAATTTGTTGTTTTAATAATTAATGAACAGGCAAAGTTATAAAAAATTAATTCTTTTTCACCTCTATAATCCAAACCTCTATAAGTAAAGGGGACATTTTAGGTACAAGACCAGCCTGTACATTACCAAAACCGTGCCTTGCAGAGAAAATTATGTAACTTTTCTCTCCCTGTTTCGAAGATATAAGCCCTTTGTCTAGACCGGAGAGCATTCTGCCCTTTCCAAGAAGCTCTCTTCTCGGTTTAAGATGGGTAAGCTCTCTGTAGATTCCGGCCTCGTCGGCGATACTCTTAACATTGGTGTCGTAAAGCAGCCCCTTCCCCGAGCTGAATATATAGGCAGCATAGTTGAAAGTGACAGAATCTCCTGAGGCGGCCACACTATTTGAGCTCCCCTCTTCAAGCACAACACGCCAAACTCCGTCTGAAACCTCTACCCTTGAATCCTGAATACTCTTTACAAAGGTCTCTATCTGCGCCTCCTGTTCTGTCATCCGGTTGTTCGTCTCCTCCTTGGAGCATGAGCCCGAAAGAAGTAGAGCCGGAAACATTAAAACTAAAGCTATCGATCTTATCTTCATACAAACCCCTTTTACTCTATGTTAAATCAGCGCCGGTGGCTTTACATACTGAAAAACTCTCCTCAAGCGCCTTCCGGAAATAGTCACCCGTCATCTCTGCCGGAATATACAATCTGCCACCTGCTGCCCTTTCGTGTCCCCCTCCGTTGAAGTGCAACATTGAGAACCTGTTTACCGAGAAATCATCCAAAGAGCGTAGAGAGACCCTGATATGAGATTCTGTCTCAGTAAAAAGCGCAGCAATATTTACCCCTTTAATATTGAGGGGCATATTCACAAAACCCTCTGTATCACCTTCGTTATATCCAAAACTATCCAGCTCCTTTTTTGTAAGCACAATATAGCCTGCACCGTATTCAGGTATTATCACCATCTTATTGAGAAGCACATGTCCCATCAATCTCATCCTGCTATATGAGAAGCCCCCGAAAACGGTATGTTGAAGCAACTCCTTATCCACCCCTATTTCAAGCAAATCGGATGCCATAAGGAAAGATGAAGCAGATACGGAGTTAGAGAAGTTATTTGTATCTGTCATAAGCCCGGTATATAGCGATCGGGCAACATCACCTGTAGTATTTCCGTTATCCTCTTGAAGCTCTTTAAGTATCCAGTATATAAGTTCACAAGAAGATGAGACCTCTGTCTCTGATATTATGAGTGAGAAGCTCTCTCTCTCGGGTTGAGGGTGGTGATCGATAAGCACCTTTTGTGCACCGGAGGCAAGGATATGGCCTTGAAGCTCATCAACCCTCTCAAGTTTATTGAAATCGACAGCAATCACAAGATCGGCAGACTCTATCAACTCTATCGCCTCCCGATGACTCTCCTTGAATATTAGGAATGGATCCTTATCGTCGAGAAATGAGAGATAGTCCGGATATCTGTCCGGAAAGATCACTATGGATGAGATTGCTAAAGAGTTGAGATAGTTTCTTATGGCAGATGCTGCACCTACAGCATCTCCATCCGGATTCATATGGCTGATAATAACAATATTACTACTTCTTTTAACCAATCCCCAAAACTTTAGGGCACAATCTCTGTCTACGATATTTTTCATGTTAAAATAATTGGGACAAAAATAGAAAATATATTGCGGGGTCTAAATATTTATTTTACTTTTGTGGAACTTATTGCACGTTACCTAAAA
>CAZCXB010000019.1:0-16798 GCA_964502485.1 uncultured Muribaculaceae bacterium
ATATAAGAGTTATAAGAGCAATTTTATATGCAAAAAATGCTGCAACCCAGGCAACTGCAATAGTTGAGAAGATTGAGAGAATTGCCCATTTCCATGTTCCTGTCTCTTTCCTTATTGTGTATGCGGTTGCAACACAAGGCATATAAAGAAGTGAAAATATCATAAAAGAGAGGGCATTAGCCTTGTTAAACATCTCCTCCTCTCTTATTCTTGACATAAGGGATGTATTTATCTCATCTTCTGAGACGTTATCTTCATCAGCTTTGTATACTACACCTAGCGTACTTATTATAAACTCTTTTGCTGTAATGCCCGTTACCAGACTTACGCTCATCTTCCAGTCAAAGCCGAGAGGAGCGAGTGCCGGTTCAACAACTTTTCCAAACCTTTCGAGATAAGAGACTCTCTCAAGATCGGGACTCTCTCTATCTTTAAGCGGGAAGTAATCGAGAGCCCACACTATTATCACTGCAAGAAGGACAACTGTTCCAATCTTTTTTACATACTGCCAGCCTGCATCCCACATATTGGATACAGAGTAGAAAAGAGATGGCCTCTTGTAACAAGGGAGAGGTATTGCATAATCCTTTATACCGAAGTTAAAGAATATGCGCTTGAATATCAATGCCATACCAATTCCAATAATAATACCGCCAAAGTATAGGAGACTCAGAGTTAATACTTGATTTTCAGGGAAAAAGATGCCTGAAAATAGAAGAAATGTAGGTATTCTTGCACTACAAGGAATATATGGAATCATAAGCATGGTCAGAATCCTGTCTGATTTGCGCTTTATGGTTCGTGTGGCCATAATTGCGGGTACATTACAGCCAAAACCCATTAGAAGAGGGATGAAGGAGCTCCCGTGGAGTCCGATTCTGTGCATATATCTGTCCATTATTGTTGCAGCACGAGATATATACTCTGTCTCCTGAAGTAGCGAAAGGAAGAAAAAGAGAATTAATATATTGGGAAGGAAGGCCAGAACACTCCCTACTCCCATTATTACCCCCTGACTTAGAAAATCTGAGAACCATCCGGGATTCATATTATCTCTCAGATAGATAGCTCCCATATCCATTAACCACTCTATGCCGGCTTGTGGATAGGCCCCAAGGCGGAATGTAAAGAAAAATATCAGCCATATAATCAATATGAATGATATAAGACCCCAAACCGGGTGGGTTAAAAATGAGTCAACTCTTCTTGTCTGATCTTCGCTGTATTCGTGTAACCTTCTGTAGCGATGCGGAGCGGTGCCATCCTGAGGCTCTCTCTCCTGAGCTCTGCACTGAGAATCTCTCCCGTGACGGTGTTTTTTTCTGACTCCCTTTTTATAGCTGTTTTTGTCAAATGAGACTATAGGCTTATTACTGTTCTTTTGTGACATTGATTAAAGTATTATAAATGCCCTCCTCATCGTATCCGCACTCACTGAACAACTCCGGTATAGTACCCTGTTCAATGAATCTGTCCGGCACTCCAAGCCCGATAATCTTTAAAGAAAGAGATTGTGAAGCTGTAAATTCTGAGACGGCAGAGAATAGACCTCCCTTTACTGAGCCGTCTTCTATGGTAATAATTGTTTTACATTTAGCCGAGATCTCAAAAAGTGCGTCTGTATCTATCGGCTTCAAAAAACGCATATTGTAATGCAGTATATTTATTCCTATCTCTTTTGCTTTTAAAATGGCTCTTTGTGCCTGATTCCCAACCGGACCGATTGATAATACGGCAACACCCTCTCCATCATGCAAAAGTTGTGCCTTACCGCGTTTAATATAGGTAAATTCTCCTCTCCAATCCAGACCCTCTCCATACCCTCTTGGGTATCTTATAACTGTAGCACCATATTCTGGAGATTGGACAGAGTGTAAAATATCTCTAAGTTCCGATTCATTGAGCGGAGAGAAGATTGTGATATTTGGAATACACCGGAAGTAGGCGAGATCAAAAACTCCATGGTGAGTTGCTCCATCCTCACCGACAAGACCGCCTCTGTCAAGACAGAAGATAACTTTTAGGTTTTGTGTTGCAACGTCATGGATAACACTATCATAAGCTCTCTGCATAAAGCTTGAGTATATGTTGCAATAGGGGAGCATTCCCTGAGAGGCCAGACCGGCAGAGAAGGTGACGGCATGTTGTTCGGCAATACCCACATCAAAAGCTCTTGAGGGGATCTCCTTCATTAGAATGTTCATAGAGCAACCCGATGGCATAGCAGGTGTTACCCCGACAATCTTCTCATTTGTCCTGGCCAGTCGCAGAAGTGTCTCACCAAAAACATCCTGATAGCGGGCTTTTTGGGATTCGGTGCCTGAGTTTGTCTCTCCGGTGGTTTTGTCAAATGTGCCGGGAGCATGCCAAAGTACCTGATCTTTCTCGGCAGGCCTGAAACCTTTTCCCTTCTTTGTTATAATATGAAGAAGCTTAGGCCCGGGAATATCTTTGATATCGTTAATTCTCTTTAGAAGCAGAGGCAGATCGTTTCCGTCTATTACACCAAAGTAACGAAACCCTAAGGACTCAAAAACGGAGCCAGTTCTAAAGAAGGCCATCTTGGTGCTGAACATGAAATTACGAAAGAGTTTGCGAATTTTATCGGAACCGACAATCCTCCATACTCTATTCTTGGTTTCATTGTAAATTGCAGAGGTTGTTATCTTTAAAAGATAGTTGTGTAGTGCACCTACATTTGGATCTATAGAGATCTGATTGTCGTTGAGAATAACGAGAATATCGGATTTTCGTGCACCTGCATTGTTAAGCCCTTCAAAAGCAAGACCTCCGGTAAGAGCACCATCTCCGATAACTGCTACAACCCTCTCTCCGGTTTTTTTCAGTTCGGATGCTACAACCATTCCAAGGGCAGCAGAGATAGATGTAGATGAGTGTCCTACTCCAAAAGAGTCATACTCGCTTTCGCTAATCTTAGGAAATCCACTGATACCTTTATACTTTCGATTATTGATAAAGGAGTCTCTTCTTCCTGTGATAATCTTATGGGAGTAGGCCTGATGGCCTACATCCCATACGATTTTATCTTTAGGGGTATTATATAGATAGTGGAGCGCAACAGTAAGTTCAACAGTTCCAAGGCTTGCCCCTAAATGTCCGGGATTCTTTGCGCAACAGTTAATCATGTGATCACGAATCTCTTCGCACAATTTAACCAGCTCATCGGGTTTAAGTATCCTTAAGTCATCGGGAGAGTTAATCTTACTTAGTAGCTCCATATCAACTCACTATTTCTTTTTGATATTCGGTAACTGAAGTCCGTAGCCCTTTTTCTTGTCCTCAATCTTGACCATATATGCAAGTAGAATTGCAATAGAGCACATACCTGCAAAAATCATCATTGGAAGGGTATAGTCGTACTCGTTAACTCCTGTAACAGGATTAACACCTGTAATGCAATATTTATCAAGAACATAGCCAATTAGAACAGGCATGCCCCAAAGTCCTATATTCTGAATATAGAAGGTAAGGGCGTAGGTTGTTCCCAACTGTCTCTCCGGCATTATCTTGGCAAGCGATGGCCACATTGCAGATGGAACCATTGAGAATGCGACACCGAGAAGGATCATAAGAACCACAGCAGCCATCCAATGGTTTATAAATGGAACTGCAAAGAGAGAGTGTATTATAACAATCATGAAAGATCCAATAATCATCAGGTCGGCACCATGACCGTATTTGTCATAGATTCTGCCAAAAAGAGGTGTAAGGATAATAGCTCCAAATGGTAGCATTCCCGGAATTGTACCGGCAAATTTTGGATCTACAGAGAATTTATTAACCATAAGGTCTGCTGCATATTTGATAAAAGGGAAAGCGGCAGAGTAGAAAACAACGCAAAGGAGTGCTATTAGCCAGAATCCCTTGTTGGTGAGGATTGATTTAAGATCCTTCATATTGAACGACTCCTCTACCTCAGTTGCCTCAGCTTTTATCTGATTGTCAAGTCTCTTATCGTAGAATGTGTAAACAAGAAATGAAAGAGATCCTGCGATCATTAGAGCAAGTCCAAACAGTACTGATGGAGAAACGCTCTCAAATTTTGCTGCAATCATAGGGGAGAAAATAAGTGCAGCAGCAGAACCCATTCGTGCGATAGAGAGTTGCATACCCATTGCTAGTGCTAACTCTTTACCTTTAAACCATTTAACAATAGATTTACTGACAGTAATACCGGCCACTTCGGCTCCTACGCCAAAAATACCGAATCCGACAACAACCCATACAACCTGAGCTTTAAGACCCAGTATTGATGCTTGAGTAAGAAGTTCCGGTGATGTAATTGCCCAGTACTTGATTGTCAGACCCACAACCATAAACAGACAGGAGGTGATTCCGCTGAATCTGATACCCATTTTGTCTAGCATAAGACCTCCCAGGATTAGTAGTCCCAGGAATACATTAAACAGAGAGTAGGAGCTGCTGAACCATCCGTATTCGGTACTTGTCCACTGATTGTGCTGCTCAAGCATTGTTTTCAAGGGAGAGAAGATGTCCGAAGCCAGGTATGCGGCGAACATTGTCAGCGCCACCAAAAGCAACATTGACCAGCGGATAACTGCTGAATCTCTGAGATTGGAAGTGTTTTTCATAAATGATATTAATTAGTGATTATTAATAAATGGGAGGATATTAATCCCCGCTTCTGATTATTGTTTGACTTCTGTCGGGACCCAGAGATATTATACTGACCGGGACACCAACCTCCTTCTCAATAAAACGTACATAATTCATAAATTCAAATGGTAGATCCTCCTCTTTTGTCACTTTGGAAAGATCACGGCTCCATCCTTTAAACTCTTTATATACAGGTTCAATTTGGGCATATGTGTCATAAGGTACAGACTCTGTAACCTCACCCTCGATTTTATAGGCAACTGCTATGCAGATTTTGTTGAATGTATCAAGTACATCTGCCTTCATCATTATTAGATTATCGACACCGTTTATCATTACGGCATATTTAAGAGCAACAAGATCGAGCCATCCTGTTCTTCTCGGTCTACCTGTTGTCGCTCCGAATTCAGCTCCATATTTTCTGAGTAGCTCTCCCGTCTCATCGTTGAGCTCTGTAGGGAATGGGCCACTACCCACTCTTGTACAGTACGCCTTGAAGATTCCCGACACCTTTCCTATATGCCTTGGGGCAACACCGAGTCCTGTGCTTGCTCCTGCACATGTTGTAGTAGAGGAGGTTACAAAAGGATAGGACCCAAAGTCAATATCGAGAAGAGAACCCTGGGCTCCCTCTGCAAGCACTCTTTTATTTTCTGAGAGCAGATTGTTTATGTGATACTCACCATCAATAAGGTTAAACTCTTTAAGATACTCTGCCGCTTCAAACCACTTAATCTCATTCTCCTCTATATCGTATTGATAATCGAATTGCTTTAGAAAAGAGATATGCTTGTTTTTGAGAACGTTGTATCTATCATGAAAATCAGAAGCGAGTATATCTCCTACTCTTATTCCGTTTCTGCCGGTTTTGTCCATATATGCAGGACCTATACCCTTTAAGGTGGAGCCAATCTTGGATGCCCCTTTTGCCTGTTCGGAGGCAGCATCAATTATTCTGTGACCAGGGAGAATCAGATGAGCTTTTTTGGAGATTAGTATCCTCTCTCTTACCGGAACTCCAATCTCCTCCAGTTTAAGACACTCCTCCATAAAAACAACGGGATCGATTACAACTCCGTTACCGATAATGTTTTGTGTGTTTTTCCGGAAAACACCTGAGGGTATTGTGTGCAGAACAAACTTCTTATCTTCGAACTGAAGTGAATGCCCCGCATTCGGGCCACCCTGAAACCGGGCTATCACCGGATATTTGCTTGCAAGTACATCGACAATTTTTCCTTTCCCTTCATCTCCCCACTGGAGACCCAGAACTACATCAACTTTCATATTTGTTTTTATAAATTTTAAAAAGGCAAATCCTCAATCTCTCCGGTACCTGCCGTGTTTTCGCTCATTTTAGTAATAATCTCCTCTATCTTGGCACGGCTATCACCCATGCTGCTCTCTGCCCCCCTCTTACCATCTTCACCGGCTCTCTCGAGGAATATTATGTTGTCGGTAAAGATCTCTATTGAGGACCTCTTCTCCTGAGAGGTCTTGTCTATCCAGCTGTTTGTGCGTATTCTACCCTCTATGTAAAGCTTGGACCCTTTACGAACATATTTTTCACAAAGTTCTGCAAGGCTCTTCCAGCAGACAATAGTATGCCACTCCGTCTGCTCCTGAATCTCCCCGTTTTTTGTTTTGAATTTTTCCGTAGTCGCCAGTGAGAACCGGGCTACCATAGAGTTGTTTGCAAGGTGCCGGATATCCGGATCTCTCCCCACATTGCCTATTAACATAACCTTGTTCAAAGACATATCATCTGCTTTTTTAGTATGGCAAAGATAAAAAAAATTAGCAATTATCCGCCACTTTAAACATTGACTCTCTATCCGGTTCTGATTGTGTAAAGAGGCAGAAAGATGGTATTGCTTGATGAATAAGCCACTCTTTTCCTGATATATATGACTTACACTCTCTTTTATTAAAGAGAGGAGATCTATAGTTGGCCTCAAATATTATTTGGTCTCTCAGGTCAGAATCAGCCATGCCGGGTAGCATGTGATCTATAGTATATACAATAAGTCCCGAGCTCTTTAAAATATTATTTATCTCTTTATGTGGGGTCCACTGTATGGCAAATTTTTCTGCCAGAGCTTCGGCCTTTTCATCTGTACGATTGATAATAAAGATATTGTACTCCAGATCTTTCAATGCGAGAATAGCCGCTTTGGAAGCACCGCCTGCTCCTACTACGATTGCAACCGGTGAAGATGGCTCTCTTGTTAAAAGAGGTGTTTTTACGCCAAAATAGTCTGTATTATAGCATAATAATTGCCCTCCTTTTTTGATAATAACATTTGATGCCCCAATCTTCGCAACAATCTGATCTCCTGCATTACAGTATAGAGGCACTCTCTCTTTGAATGGGGATGTTACGTTAGCTCCGGTATAACCCTCTTTTTCAAAAACCTTTAGAGCATCCTCAAAAGATGCAGCCTCAATAAGATTATATTCATAATCACAACTCTTGTAAGCTGCACCAAAGAGTGCAGGGCTAAGTGAATGAGATATAGAATCGCCGATAAGTGCAAATTTTTTCATTACATCTAATTTTATCGAAAATCTCTCTGCCTTAATGCTTCATAGCATATTATTGCTGTTGCAACAGATACGTTCAGAGAGTCAAGAGAGCCATTCATAGGGATTTTGATTCTATAATCTGCTCTCTCTCTCCAGAATGGTTTAAGACCGTCAGATTCGGCTCCCATTACAATAGCTGCCGGCACCCTCATGTCTCTCTTATGGTACCATTCCGAGTCCTGAATTTGGGCGGAGAAGATGTTGATATTGTTACTCTTAAGCCAAAGATAAGCCTCTTGTGAGGTACAAGCTGTTACGCATGTGGTAAAGACTCCCCCAAGACTTGCGCGTATTACGTTTGGATTAAATATATCGGTAAGAGGGTCGCAGATAATAACTGCATCTGCATTGGCAGCGTCAGCAGTCCTTATGACAGCTCCAAGATTCCCGGGTTTCTCAACGCTCTCAAGCACAATAATCAAGGGTAGGGGAGAGAGTCGGATAGAGCTTAGAGTTGTAGTTTTGTTATAAAAGATAGCTATAATCCCCTCTGTTCCACCGCGGAATGCAACCTTATTGTATAGCTCCCGAGTTATGGTATAGTACCTTTCTGCCTTGTATCTATCTTCTATTTTACTTGTTACATCTCCGGAGTCGTATGTTATCTCCGGACAGAAGAAGAGTTCAGATATCTTATAGCCTGCAGAGAGGGCTGCCTCTGTCTCCTTGACCCCTTCGGTTACAATCAGATCTCTCTCTCTTCTCTCTTTTGACTTGCCGGTCAATAGAAGGAGATCTCTGAATCTTGGATTCCTGGCTGAGGAGATATTATCGGTAAACATGGACTGTTACTCCCCCTCCTGGTTTTTTTCAGCGCTCTTTTCCGGCCTCATCTGAGGGAAGAAGAGAACATCCTGGATAGAGTGAGAGTCTGTCATAAACATTGTAAGTCGGTCTATACCAATACCCATTCCGGATGTTGGCGGCATTCCGTACTCCAGTGCTCTTACAAAGTCCATATCGATAAACATAGCCTCATCATCCCCCTTATCTTTCAATTTAACCTGGTCACGGAATCTCTCAAGCTGGTCTACAGGGTCGTTTAGTTCGCTGTATGCATTAGCCAGCTCCTTTCCGTTTACGAAAAGTTCAAACCTCTCAGTAAGAGCAGGGTTAGAACGGTGTCTCTTGGTTAGCGGAGATGTCTCAACAGGGTAGTCTGTGATAAATGTTGGCTGGATCAGATGCTTCTCGCAATACTCTCCAAAAATTGCGTCTATAAGTTTACCTACGCCCATTGTGTTGTTTACAGGCACATTAAGTCTTTTACACACCTCTCTGAGCTCCTCCTCTCCCATACCTGCAACATCTGCCCCGGTGTACTCCTTTATTGCCTCAAGCATAGGGAGACGTCTGTATGGAGCTTTGAACTCAATCTCCTTACCATCAAGGGTAACCAATGTTTTATTATGAAGAGTCAATGCAACTCTCTCAATCATCTTCTCCACAAACTCCATCATCCAGAAGTAGTCCTTGTATGCTACATATATCTCAAGTACTGTAAATTCCGGGTTATGGGTTCTGTCCATCCCCTCGTTACGGAAGTCCTTTGCAAATTCATATACACCGGTAAAGCCGCCAACGATAAGTCGCTTAAGGTATAGTTCGTTTGCAATCCTCAGGTAAAGAGGCATATCAAGGGCATTATGATGTGTAATAAAGGGTCTCGCGGTTGCACCTCCGGGTATCGGTTGCAGAATTGGGGTCTCTACCTCAAGATAGCCGTGTTCATTGAAGAAGTTGCGCATTGTGTTCATAATCTGCGTACGCTTCACAAACACCTCTCTCACCTGTGGATTTACAATCATATCAACATACCTCATTCTGTATCTCTGCTCCGGGTCGGTAAATGCATCGTACTTCTGCCCCTCTTTCTCCTTCACTATCGGCAGTACTCTCAAAGATTTACTCAGAACCTTAATCTCTCTTGCGTGAACAGAGAGCTCTCCTGCATTAGTGATAAATGCATATCCCTTTATCCCGATAATATCTCCGATATCTAATAGTTTCTTGAATATGGTGTTGTATAGTGTTTTATCCTCTTCGGGACAAATCTCGTCACGTTTTATATATACCTGTATTCTGCCTGTTTGATCCTGAAGTTCAATAAATGAGGCAGCTCCCATTACTCTTCTGGTCATAATCCTCCCCGCAATTGATATATCCTCAAGATTTTTCAATTGAGGGTCAAATCTCTCTCTGATCTCCTGAGCAGTAATGGTTACCTGGTATGACTCTGCCGGATATGGTTCTGTCCCCAGCTCCCTCATTGCTTTAAGAGACTCACGTCTAATTATCTCCTGTTCGTTTAACTCGGTAATTTCCATTTAGCTTGTCTGTTTATTATTAGACCACAAAAGTAATTTTTTTTAACGACATTGGAAATTAATCTGTAACTTTGCGAGGATATGGCCATAGATAAAAAATGGATAGTTAAAGAGCCCGGAAATCCGGCACTCGTAAGGCAGCTTAGTTCGGAGCTTGGTATCGACCAGACTCTCGCAAATCTTTTGGTTCAGAGAAATATTAAATCACAATCGGAGGCGAAGGCCTTTCTTAAGCCGCAATTAGAGCAGCTTCATGACCCCTTTTTGATGAAGGATATGGATTTAGCCGTGGTGAGACTCTCTAAGGCAATTGAATCCAAAGAGAGGATTTTGATTTATGGAGATTATGATGTCGACGGAACTACAGCTGTCTCACTTGTCTTCTCTTTTCTTAGAATTTATGGCGATGATAATCTCGATTATTATATCCCTAACCGTTATACCGAGGGTTACGGAATCTCATACAAGGGTATAGACTGGGCTCATGAGAACGGCTTCTCTCTTATAATTGCTCTTGATTGCGGAATAAAGGCTGTTGAGAAGGTATCCTATGCAAAGGAGAGGGGTATAGAGTTTATAATATGTGACCACCATCTTCCGGATGAGAGACTTCCGGATGCTGCTGCGGTGCTTGACCCAAAGAGAAGCGACTGCTCATATCCGTTTGACGACTTATCGGGGTGTGGAGTGGGTTTTAAGTTTATGCAGGCCTTTGCATCTGTCAAAGGGATGCCATTCGATAATCTTCTCCCTCTACTCGACCTTCTTGTTGTAAGTATAGCATCCGATCTTGTATCCATAACCGGAGAGAACAGAGTTTTGGCATTTTATGGTCTTAAACAGCTTAACCACTCTCCAAGAAAAGGTCTTCACTCAATAATCAAGATTTCCGGATTGGAGAAGCATATGATTACTATTGATGATATAGTTTTCAAGATTGGCCCAAGAATCAACGCCGCCGGCAGGATGGAGTCCGGGAAGACTGCTGTTGATCTTCTCACTTCAAGAAATGATAATGATGCAAGGATTATTGGAGATACCATAAATACCCATAATAACGACAGAAAAAACGAGGATAGAAAGATTACAATTGAGGCGAGTGAGATGGCAGCTATGGTATCTGACTTTACAAAAAAGAGCTCTACAGTTGTTTACAATCCTGACTGGCATAAGGGAGTTTTGGGTATTGTCGCTTCCAGACTTGTAGAGAACTACTATCGGCCTACAATTGTTCTTTGCCGCTCTAACGGGTTTATTACCGGTTCGGCCAGGAGCATTCCCGGTTTTGACCTCTATGAGGCAATAGAGTACTGCTCAGATCTGCTTGAGAATTTTGGAGGTCATATGTATGCAGCAGGGCTGACTTTGAGAGAGGAGAATTTTCAAAAATTCAAGGATAAATTCGAAGCATTTGTGTCGTCAAAGATTACTGCCGAGATTCTTACTCCGGTGATAAATATTGACACATATCTGGATTTTAAGCAGATAACACCAAGGTTTTTCAATGTATTAAAGCAGTTCCAGCCATTTGGTCCGGGGAATTTGTCACCTGTCTTTATTTCGGAGAGGGTATATGATAACGGAAACGGAAGGAGAGTTGGTTCCGACTCAGGACACCTGAAGTTAGAGCTTATACAGGAGGATGATTTCCACAGACATATATCTGCAATAGCGTTCAACAGATCGGAGCACTTCGAACATCTCAAATCCGGAAATCCCGTAGATATTTGTTATTCAATAGCAGAGAACTACTATAGAGGAATTGCAAATATTCAGTTAAGGGTAAGGGATTTCAAACTTATAGAAGATCCTATTTAGATCCTTGGGGAGCTTGATTTAAATGTTAAAAAGGATTCTATCAATAGTCTCCTTTATTGTAAGGTTATCTACATCAATAATTATGGATGAGCTTCTAAGATAGCCCTCCTCCCTTTTTTTAAAGAGTTCTGTGATTCTCTCTTTGAGAGAGCTCTCAGAGTCACTTGATACCAGAGGTCTCGATTTTCTGCTTTTTATTAGTCTTCTTGTAAGAGTTTCGATATCTGCCCTTAGGTAGATACATTTGGTCTCTCTTTTGATAAGTTCGCAATTTTTTTGAGATATAAGAGCCCCACCACCAAGGGAGAGAACAATCAGTTTCTCTCTGTTTTGAGAGATAAATCTCTCAAGAGCCCTCTCCTCAATATCTCTAAAGCTCTGCTCACCCAGTTCGTGAAACAGCTCTTCGACTCTTTTTCCCTCCAGTGTCTCAATATATCTGTCCAGATCTAAATATTTACAATAAAGATGAGATGAGAGTTTGTCTGCAATGGTACTTTTACCGACACCCATAAAGCCTGTTAGAGAGATTATCATACTTTACGAGGTTTTTCAGAAGAGAGTAGGATTATTGTCAATCTCCCCGGATAGTTCGATTTTGTCACTCTCAGCGGATGTTTCACTACTGCTTATACCGGAATCTGTGATATCCTCTTTTATATCAACACCATTCTCAATAATCTCTATATTGTTCTCCTTCTCGAGAGGCTCTATAAACAGAATTGAACCAACTTCAAAGGTGGTTACTCGTTTACCTTTTGCACGGAAACTTTTACACGCGATAAATTCATCCACATCTACTCTTTCGGGTGCCCTTTTTGAGTGTTTTCCCGTAAAATTTATCTCAATTTGTGGATACCTCTCTTCGCTGACCGAGGCGAGATAAGATCCGGTAGAGTCGCTTATAAAGAGTTGTACATTATTGTCATTAGGTTCGAAGCAAAACCTCTTGATATAGAAACAACCTGTCTCACCATCGAAATATATTGCACTGAAAATTTTGTGGATATCCAACTTCTCTACAAGGAGAATCTCCCCCTGATACCTGTTGCTGAGATCAAAGTTTGTTGTGTAGTACTCTCCGTTCTTACACACTACAAGAATGTGCTCGCCCGGGAGAAACTCTCCCAAATAGAGCCCTCTTGAGTCTGTGTTGAGGCGGTTAATGTCACGGTCAAACCATACTGCTTGCCCTCCAAACTGAGAAACACCTTTAGATTTTAGCTGGATTTTATGAATAGGATTTTTGCTCAGGATATTGCCCATTGAGCTTCTCCCTTTTATGGCAAGCGTTGAGAAATCGTATTCAAAAATCAGTTTTTTAAGCTTAGGCCTTGGCTTGAGGAAGATTTTAAGAACCTCTGCCTCTCCATTGGGATTTGCTGTAAACCAAAGAACCTGGCTTCCCTCTTTTCCTTGTGTAAGGTCATACTCTTTATCTCTGGTTACTCCTGAGACAGCGAATCGTTTAACAAAGACCTCACCACCCTTGCCACTTCTGTAGACTACATTATATATAGTTCTCTCATCATTTCTTGTAAACAGACCAACATGAACAATGTCGTTTCCGACAAACTGCTTTTCGGTAATTCGGGTTACAATATATTTCCCGCTTTTGAGAAAGACTATAATATCGTCAATATCGGAGCACTCACAGACAAACTCGGCATTTTCGTCCCTTTTTAGATCCATACCCACAAACCCCTCCTGAATGTTAGCATATAACTTGGCATTCACCGCAATTACCTTAGTTGCCTGAATGGTTTCAAAGCTGCATAATTCGGTTTTGCGGGGGAAATTACCTCCATATTTTTTCTTCAGTTGTGAGAAGTACTTGATAGTGTATTGAATCAAATGTTCAAGATTGTAGTTTATATCCTTTATCTCACTCTCAATTCTGTTTATTGCATCTTCGAGCTGTTTGACATCAAACATGGATATTTTCCTTACTGGCTTCTCTACCAGTTTTATAACATCTTCCGGAGTTACTTCGCGTTTTAGCCTTGTCTCAAATTTTTTGAGTTCACTCTCAATTGTCTCTAACTGCTCCTCCCAGTTTTTTGCATCCTTCTCAAGAAGTCTGTAAATGCGCTCTTCAAAGAATATCTTTTCCAGAGATGTGTAGTGCCAGTTATCTTCCAGCTCTCCAAGCCTTATTTCGAGTTCGAGTTTAAGCAGAGATGTGGTATGCTCTGTATTGTAACGAAGAATCTGGTCAACCCCGATAAAGTGTGGTTGCTTATCCATTATAACACAGGAGTTGGGAGAGATGGATATCTCACAATCGGTAAATGCATAGAGTGCATCGATGGTCTTGTCCGGGGAGATGTCATTGTGAAGATGAACCACTATCTCTGCACCGTAAGATGTGTTGTCATCTACTTTGCGAATCTTGATCTTTCCCTTATCATTAGCCTTTAGGATGGATTCAATCAGCTTGTTGGTTGTCATCCCATAGGGAATCTCTGTAATAACAAGTGTCTTTTTATCCTGTTTGCTTATACGGGCTCTCACTTTAACGGCAGAGCCTCTTAATCCCTGATTGTATCTGGTACAATCTGCCAGACCTCCGGTGGGAAAATCGGGATATAGTACAAAGCTCTCACCTTTAAGATGTGCAATAGATGCATCTATCAGTTCATTAAAGTTATGAGGAAGAATTTTTGACGCCAATCCCACCGCTATACCCTCTACCCCCATTGATAGTAGTAAAGGAAACTTGGAGGGTAGGTTTACAGGCTCCTGATTTCTTCCGTCGTAGGACTTTATCCAGTTTGTTGTCTTGGGATTAAACAAGACTTCATTGGCAAATTTACTTAGTCTTGCCTCAATATACCTCGGAGCAGCAGAGCTGTCTCCTGTTATTGTGTTTCCCCAGTTTCCCTGACAATCCACAAGCAAATCCTTCTGACCAAGCTGAACAAGTGCTTCACCTATGGAGACATCTCCGTGAGGGTGAAACTGCATTGTGTGTCCGATTATATTTGCAACCTTATTGTAACGCCCGTCATCCATTCTTTTCATCGAGTGAAGAATGCGTCTCTGAACCGGTTTAAGTCCATCGTTTATATGGGGTACAGCCCTCTCTAAGATTACATAAGAAGCATAATCGAGGTACCACTCTTTGTACATCCCTGTAAGTTTGTACCTTTTGTCTCCCTCGTTAATAAGTTTGTCGTATTTGCTGCTCTCAGTGGTTTCTGAACTCTCCACCGGCTCATCGGCCTCAAGTTCAAAATCAAGATCGGGGTTGCTCATTTTTAGGTATATAGTTCTGTTTAGTCTTGAATATATCCGAACTGTCTAAGCTTTCTGTTATCCTCTCTCCAGTCCGGATTTACTTTTACAAATATCTGCAAAAAAACCTTTTTTTCAAAAAAGGCCTCCATATCTTTTCTGGACTGAGTACCCACACGCTTAAGTGCCAGACCCCCTTTTCCTATCAATATACCTTTCTGAGAGTCTCTCATTACATAAATGACTGCATCAATATGGTGTATCTCATCACCCTCTTTAAATGACTCAATTACAACCTCGGTGCAGTAGGGTATCTCTTTTCCGTAATTCAAAAGAATCTTTTCGCGAATTATTTCACTTGCAAAGAACCTTAGATTTTTATCTGTAAAGATATCTTTATCATACCATGCCGGGCTCTCCGGAAGCAGCTCTAGAATCCTGTTGAAAAGCGGGTCAAGATTAAACTTCTCTGTTGCAGATATTGGGAAGATCTCTGCATTGGGTAGCAGCTCCCTCCATATACTGTAGATCTGTTCAATATCCTCCTGATTACTTAGATCGACCTTGTTTATTGCAAGTAAAACAGGTGCTTTAGAGCTTTTTAGCCTTTCCAGGTACTCAATGTTCTTTGTGGATTTCTCAACAACATCTGTTACATAAAGCACTACATCTGCATCTGAAATTGCGGTATTTACAAAACCCATCATACTCTCCTGAAGTTTGTAGTTTGGCTTCAGAATTCCAGGCGTGTCGGAGTATACTATCTGATAGTCATCTCCGTTTACTATACCCATAATCCTATGACGAGTTGTCTGGGCTTTTGATGTAACGATTGACAATCTTTCACCTACAAGGGCGTTCATAAGAGTAGATTTGCCAACATTCGGGTTACCGATTATGTTGACAAATCCTGAACGATGTATTTTCTCCTTTGGAGTCTCTTTATTCATAGGCACCCATTCTTAACATGGCAACCTCCTGATCTGTCAGAAAGCGCCACTGTCCGCGGCGAAGATTTTTTTTGGTAAGTCCGGCAAAAAAGACTCTGTCAAGTTTTTTTACCTTATAATCAAGATGTTCAAAAATTCTTCTTACAACCCTGTTTCTTCCTGAGTGGATCTCAAGCCCAACCTGGCTCTCATCGTTATCTACATATGATAGTGCATCTGCATGTACAGGTCCATCTTCAAGTGTCATCCCCTTAAGAATTGTATCAAAATCTGTTGAGGTAAGATTTTTATCCAGAAAAACATGGTATATCTTCTTCTGAAGATTTGAAGGGTGTGTAAGCTTCTCTGCCATATCACCATCATTGGTTAGCAGCAGTACACCTGTTGTCATTTTATCGAGACGACCAACAGGAAAAACTCGCTGAGGACACTTACCTTCAATAATATCCATCACTGTTTTTTCTGCATTCGGATCGGACATAGTGGTAACATAATCTTTTGGTTTATTCATGAGAATATAGACTTTTTCTTCTCCCTTAAGCCTCTCACCGTTAAACCTGATATCATCACTATAGTTGACTTTTACTCCAAGTTGAGTTATTATCTCTCCGTTTACAGTTACAAGTCCTGCCTCTATATACTCATCTGCTTCACGACGTGAGCAGATTCCTGAATTTGAAATGAATTTGTTAAGTCGTACAGATCCGATATTCGATGCTGTCGGTTTTGATTTTCTCTCACGCATAACAGGCTTACGGTCACTTTTGAACGAGTTTTCATCAAAATATACCGGAGATTTTTCACTGCTGAATGGTTTGCGTTCCCTGTCGAATGGTTTACGTTCGCCGTCGAACGGTTTACGCTCTCTGTCGAACGGTTTACGATCTCTGTCGAATGGTTTACGATCTCTGTCGAACGGTTTACGATCTCTGTCGAACGGTTTACGATCTCTGTCAAACGGTTTACGATCTCTGTCAAATGGTTTACGTTCTCCGTCGAATGGTTTACGATCCCTGTCAAACGGTTTACGATCCCTGTCAAACGGTTTACGATCTCTGTCAAACGGTTTGCGATCTCTGTCAAATGGTTTACGATCTCTGTCAAACGGTTTACGATCTCTGTCAAACGGTTTGCGATCTCTGTCAAACGGTTTACGATCTCTGTCAAACGGTTTGCGATCTCTGTCGAATGGTTTACGTTCTCCGTCGAATGGTTTACGATCCCTGTCAAACGGTTTACGAT